>NZ_BSPB01000069.1:0-14202 GCF_030160815.1 Hydrogenophaga electricum
CGATCTGGTCATAGGCCTTGGCCTGACCACCGAACTTGCGCGACAGCACCGTGGTGATCGCCGCCGTCAGCGTCGTCTTGCCATGGTCCACGTGACCAATCGTGCCCACGTTCACGTGCGGCTTGGTCCGCTCGAACTTTTCCTTTGCCATTTTTCAGCTCCGCTTGAAAAAATTTGCCGAAACCACAAAAAACACCAGGGTATTGGTGCCCATGGCGGGAATCGGACCCGCGACCTCTCCCTTACCAAGGGAGTGCTCTACCACTGAGCCACATGGGCCTGAGCAACCAGCCTGAGCCAGCCACCCGGAAACTTCTACACACCACCGCCTCATGCGAGACAAACCAACCATCAGCACCCATGGAGCGGGAGACGGGAATCGAACCCGCGTCATCAGCTTGGAAGGCTGGGGTTCTACCATTGAACTACTCCCGCCAGAGCTCACCGGCAAAGCCGGTCAGCCAAAGCAAATTCACCCAATCGCTCGCATTTGCTGTACTGATCGCTGGTGGAGGAGGCTGGATTCGAACCAGCGTAGGCGTAAGCCAACAGATTTACAGTCTGCCCCCTTTAGCCACTCGGGCACCCCTCCGTAGCGAAGCCATGCATTATGCCATGGTTTTGTGTCGTTTCCAAAACCCGACGCACTTTTGGGCTTTCACCAGTTGATCGGTACCTGCCCATGGGCACTCAGCCAAGCATTGACTGCCCCGAAGTGCCCGCAACCGAGAAAGGGCTCGGGCCCCCGCCGTGCCGACAATGGCGAAGGATGATTCGCGGTGAGCACCTGGTGGCGCTGCGCATCGATCCGCGCAGCTTTTTTCTGCGCATGCGCGCCCCACAGCAGAAACAGCTTGGCACGCCCCTGGGCATTGCAGGCATCGATCAGGCTGTCGGTCAACACCTCCCAACCGCGCCCGGCATGGCTGCCTGCCTGCCCCGCCTCCACAGTCAGCGTCGTGTTCAACAGCAGCACCCCCTGCTCGGCCCAGCGCACGAGCGAGCCGTCGTCCGGCGAGGACAGGCCAAGGTCGCGCTGCAGCTCCTGCCGAATGTTGCGCAGGCTGGGCGGCACGCGCACACCCGGCGCCACCGAGAAGGCCAGCCCTTCGGCCTGGCCCGGGCCGTGGTAGGGGTCCTGCCCAAGAATGACCACCCGCACATCCGCCATCGCCGTCAGGGCGAGCGCGCGCAAAGGCTGCGGCGGATAGATCACCGCGCCGGCGGCCAGACGCCGATGCAGGTAAGCCAACAGACCTTGCCCTGCCTGCCCGTCCCAGAAGCGGTCCAACCAAGGCTGCCAATCGGGTTGCACCCCCCGGTCGCCCGGCTCCGCCTGCCGCAATCGGGCACCGTCCGGGGCGTCAGCCTCCCAGAGATCGGTCTGCATGCGCGGCACGCTTTCAGGCGAACAGTTCAGCCAAGGCCAAACCAGGGTCCGGCTGGCGCATGAAGGCTTCGCCCACGAGGAAGGCGTTCACATTCGCCGCACGCATCGTTTGCACGTCGGCACGCGCCAGGATGCCCGACTCGGTGACCAGCAGGCGGTCCGCAGGCACCTCGGGCAGCATGTCCAGCGTGGTCTGCAGACTGACCTCGAAGGTGCGCAGGTTGCGGTTGTTGATGCCAAGCAGGGGGGTTTTCAGCTTGAGCGCGCGGTGCAACTCCTCACGATCGTGCACCTCCACCAGCACCGCCATGTTCAGGCCACGCGCCAGCGCTTCAAGATCGGCCATCTGGGCGTCATCGAGACAGGCGGCGATGAGCAGGATGCAGTCAGCCCCCATGGCCCGCGCCTCGTAGACCTGGTACGCATCCACCACGAAGTCCTTGCGCAGCACGGGCAGACCGCAACTGGCCCGCGCCTGCTTGAGGTAGTCCGCGCTGCCCTGAAAAAACTGGCGGTCGGTCAGCACCGACAGGCAGGCCGCGCTGACCCGGCCGTCGCCTTCGGCATAGCTCTGAGCGATGTCGGCCGGGATGAAGTCTTCGCGCAACACGCCTTTGCTCGGACTGGCCTTCTTGATCTCGGCGATCACCGCAGCCTGCCCGGCGGCGATCTTGGCGCGCAAGGCGCCTTCGAAATCGCGCGTCAGCAGGCGGCTCTCGGCGTCTTCACGCACCACCGCCAGCGGCTTCTTTTTGAGGGCGGCAGCGATTTCCTCGCGCTTGACGTCGACAATTTTTTTCAGGATGTCACTCATGGGGGGATCGATCTTCCGGAGGTGGTGCCTGGAGCACCTTTTTGATGACACGGTGCATGACCACGCCAGCCACGATGAACAGCGCGGACACGCCCAAGGCAATCCAGGCGCCCTCGTTATTCAGCCAGGCGGGCATGGCAGGCACTCAGGCGGTCACGGCCGACTGGGTGAAGGCCTGCAGTTCACGCAGCTTGGCCAGCGCCGCACCCGATTCCAGCGTGCGGCGCGCCAGCGCAATGCCCTGCGCCATGTCAGGCGCGACATTGGCGGCGTACAGCGCCACGCCGGCATTGAGCGCCACGATGTCCTTGGCGGCCTTGAGCGCCGGTTCGTCGCGGTTTTCCAGCACGCCCAGCAGCATGGCTTTCGAGTCCTCAGGTGTTTCGACGCGCAAAGCCCGGCTGCCGGCCATGGTCAGACCGAAGTCCTCAGGGTGCACCTCGTATTCGGCAATTTCCCCGTTCTTCAGTTCCCCCACCATAGTCGCAGCCCCCAGCGACACTTCGTCCATGCCGTCGCGGCCGTACACGACCACAGCGTGCTCGGCCCCCAGGCGCTGCAGCGCCCGCACCTGGATGCCGACCAGGTCGGGGTGGAACACGCCCATCAGGATGTTGGGGGCTGAGGCCGGGTTGGTCAGCGGGCCCAGGATGTTGAAGATGGTCTTGATCCCCAGTTCGCGGCGCACCGGCGCCACGTTCTTCATGGCCGGGTGGTGGTTGGGGGCGAACATGAAGCCCACGCCCACCTCGGCAATGGCGCGCGCAATCGCGTCCGGCGGCAGATTGAGGTTGATCCCCAGGCTCTCCAGCACGTCGGCACTGCCGCTCTTGCTGGAGACGCTGCGCCCGCCGTGCTTGCTGACCTTGGCGCCTGCGGCGGCGGCCACAAACATGGAGCAGGTGGAGATGTTGAAGGTGTGCGAGCCGTCGCCCCCCGTGCCGACGATGTCGACCAGATGGGTCTTGTCGGCCACATGCACCTTGGTCGAAAACTCGCGCATCACTTGCGCGGCGGCCGTGATCTCGCCGATGGTTTCCTTCTTCACGCGCAAGCCGGTGATCAGCGCGGCCATCATCACCGGCGACATCTCGCCGCTCATGATCAAGCGCATCAGGTGCAGCATCTCGTCATGGAAAATTTCGCGGTGCTCGATCGTGCGCTGCAGGGCTTCCTGCGGGGTGATCTTGTGGGCGTGGGGCATGGAAGGTCTCCGGAAATCAGCGGGAAGGATTGTCGGACAGGGCCAGCTTCAGGCCAAAGCCGATGAACAGAAGGCCAGCCACGCGGTCCATCCTGTGCATGGCGCGCTGCACGGCGCCGACGCGGCGCGAGGCCCAGCCGGCCAGCCAGGCGTAGCCGAAGTTGATGGGCAGCGAATTGAGGCTGAACAGCAGCCCCAGCAACAGGAACGCGCTCACCTTGTCCTCGGTGCCGGGCGCCATGAATTGCGGCACAAAGGCCAGGAAGAACAGCGCCACCTTGGGGTTGAGCACGTTGGTCAGAAAACCCTGGCGATAGATGCGCCCCAGGTTCACCGCCCTGGACGCCTGACCACTGACCGCGGGCATCACCGGCGCCCCGCCCCGGGTCAGCAGCAGTTTCACGCCCATCCACAGCAGATAGGCGGCGCCGGCCCACTTGAGCAGGGTGAATGCCGTGGCCGAGGTGGCCAGCAGCGCGCCGACGCCCAGTGCGGCCGCAAACACATGCACGAAACAGCCGCTGACAATGCCCAGCGCCGCGACCATGCCCGCGCGCACACCACTCTTGAGCGCACTGCTCACGATATAGAGCACGTCGGGGCCGGGCGTGAGGTTGAGCAGCCAGCCCGCCGCGATGAACATCAGAAGATGGGGGGTGTCTGGCATGGTGCGCTTCCTCTCGACCGTCAGTACGGGCCGCTGCGCCCCGCGCCAGCCGGGACCGCCGACGCTTCGGCAAAGAAGCGTCGCACCGTGGCGATGGCACGGTCGATACCCGCCGCATCCACGTCCAGATGTGTGACGAAGCGCAAGCCAATCAGGCCGGTGGCCAGCACGCCATGGGCCTGCAAAAACGCCAGCAGCGCCGGGCCCCGCCCTTCGGCCACATCGACGAAGACGATGTTGGTTTCGGCCGATTTCACCGTCAGCCCCTCGATACCGGCCAGTCCCTCAGCCAGACGCCGTGCATGGGCGTGGTCATCGGCCAGGCGGTCCACGTGATGGTCCAGGGCATGCAGCGCGCAGGCGGCCAGCAGGCCGGCCTGCCGCAGGCCGCCACCCGCCATCTTGCGCACGCGGCGGGCGCGGGCGATGAAGGCGTTCGAGCCGCACAAGGCCGACCCCACCGGCGCCCCCAGGCCCTTGCTGAAACAGACCGACAGGCTGTCAAAGTGATCGGCAATCTCGCGCAGACGGCCCAACGTGCCCTGCCCCGGCGCGGCCGAGGCCACGGCCGCGTTGAACACGCGAGCTCCGTCCAGATGGGTGCACAGGCCCTTCTCACGCGCCAGCGCCGTGGCCTCGCGCAGGTAGTCGTCGGGCATCACATTTCCGTTCCAGGTGTTCTCCAGACACAGCAAGCGGGTGCGGGCAAAGTGCGGGTCGTCCGGCTTGATCGCCGCCGCAATGTCGGCCAGTGCCATCCGGCCCTGCGCATCCTGCAGCAGCGGCTGCGGCTGCACACTGCCGAACACCGCAGCCCCACCACCTTCGTAGCGGTAGGTGTGGGCCAGTTGGCCGACGATGTACTCGTCACCGCGCCCGCAGTGCGCCAGGATGCCGCAGAGATTGCTTTGCGTCCCCGAGGGCATGAACAGCGCGGCCTCCTTGCCTGTCATTGCCGCGATGCGCTCCTGCAGCGCATTGACCGTCGGGTCGTCGCCAAACACATCGTCGCCGAGCGGTGCGGCCATCATGGCGGCCCGCATGGCCGGCGTGGGCTGCGTGACGGTGTCGCTGCGCAGATCAACGATCTTCATGCGGCTTGCTCCAGGAAGTTTCTCAGCATCGCATGGCCATGTTCGGTCAGGATGCTTTCCGGATGAAACTGCACGCCTTCGATGGCGAGCGTCTTGTGCTTCACGCCCATGATCTCGCCGTCGGGCGTCCAGGCCGTGACCTTGAGGCAGTCGGGGCAGCTCTCGCGCTGGATGGCCAGCGAGTGGTAGCGGTTGACGGTGAACTGCTCGGGCAGGTTCGCGAACACGCCCTCCTGCGTGGTGGTGATGACGCTGGTCTTGCCATGCATCAGCTCCTGCGCGCGGACGATCTGGCCGCCGAAGGCCGCGCCAATGCTCTGGTGGCCCAGACACACACCCAGGATGGGCAGCTTTCCCGCGAAATGCTGGATAGCCGGCACCGAGATGCCGGCCTCGGCCGGCGAGCAGGGACCGGGCGAAATGACCAGGCGGTCGATCTGGCCGGCGTCCAGCCGGCGCTGGATCTCGTCCACGGTGATCTCGTCGTTGCGCACCACGGTCACGTCGGCGCCGAGTTCGCCGAAGTACTGCACGATGTTGAAGGTGAACGAGTCGTAGTTGTCCACCATGAGGAGTTTGATTTTTTGGCTCATCGTGTTCACTCCAGGCCTTCTTCCACCAGCTCCGCCGCACGCAGCAAAGCGCGCGCCTTGTGCTCGGTCTCCCTCCATTCCATCTCGGGCACCGAGTCGGCCACCACGCCGGCGGCCGCCTGCACATGCAGGGTCTGGTCCTTGATGATGGCGGTGCGGATGGCGATGGCCACGTCCATGTCGCCCGCGTAGCTGAGGTAACCGCAGGCGCCGCCGTAGATACCGCGTTTGACCGGTTCGAGCTGGTCGATCAGTTCCATCGCGTGCACCTTGGGCGCGCCGGTCAGCGTGCCGGCCGGGAAGGTGGCCTTGAGCACATCCATGTTGGTCATGCCGTCGTTCAGGATGCCTTCGACATTGCTCACGATGTGCATCACATGGCTGTAGCGCTCGACCACGAAGGCCTCGGTCACCTTGACGCTGCCGATCTTCGCGATGCGGCCGATGTCGTTGCGCGCCAGGTCGATCAGCATCACGTGCTCGGCGCGCTCCTTCGGATCGGCCAGCAGCTCGACCTCGGTCGCCTTGTCCTTCTCCGGCGTGGCACCCCGTGGGCGGGTGCCGGCCAGTGGGCGGATGATCACTTTGTTGGCCCCCACGCTCCGCCGCTGCGCTGGATCGCTGCCCCCCAAGGGGGCGTTCGCGCCTTGGGGCGACCCGGCGTCGCTCATGCCCTCTTCGACGCGCTCCTGGCGGACCAGGATCTCGGGCGATGCGCCCACCACATGGAAGTCCCCGAAGTGGTAGTAATACATGTAGGGCGACGGGTTCAGCGAGCGCAGTGCGCGGTACAGGCTCAGCGGTGATTCGGTGTAGCGCTTGCTGATGCGCTGCCCCACCTGCACCTGCATGAAGTCGCCCGCGGCGATCAGCTCTTTGGCCCGTTCGACCGAGGCGAGGTAATCATCCTTGGCAAAGCTGCGCTGCGCAGGATGGTTCTGGCTGGGTTTGACCGTGGGCGCCGCGACCGAATACTTGAGCGCCTCTTTCAGTTCGCGCAGACGCTTTTTCGCGTTCGCGTAGGCCTCGGATTGCGCCGGGTCGGCATAGACGATGAGGTAGAGCTTGCCCGACAGGTTGTCGATGACCGCCAGCTCCTCGCACTGAAGCAACAGGATGTCGGGTGTACCCAGGGTGTCGGGCGGGCAGGTGGTTTCGAGCTTCTTCTCGATATAGCGCACCGCGTCGTAGCCGAAGTAACCGGCGAGGCCACCACAAAAGCGCGGCAGCCCCGGCCGCAACGCCACCTTGAAGCGCTGCTGATAGGCCGCGATGAAGTCCAGCGGGTTGCCCTGGTTCGTCTCGACCACCACGCCGTCGTGCACCACCTCGGTCCTGGCGTCGGTACCAAAGCCGCTGGCGCGCAGCAGGGTGCGGGCGGGCAGGCCGATGAAACTGTAGCGCCCGAAGCGCTCGCCGCCGACGACGGATTCGAGCAGGAAGCTGTGCTTGCCATCGCCCCGGCCATGGGCCAGCTTGAGGTACAGCGAAAGCGGGGTTTCGAGATCCGCAAAGGCCTCGACCATCAGCGGAATGCGGTTGTAGCCCTGCTGGGCCAGGCTCTTGAATTCGAGTTCGGTGATCACGGTTCTTTCTCCGATGCACCCGGTCCGGCAGAGGGGACGGGCGATCCTTCTTGGGAATCGGCGGCGCGAAAGGCGCCAGGCCACTGGCAGCAGGAGGGTACAGGCGCGGGGCCGGCACCTCCGATCAGGAGGGGAGTTGCACGATTACGCTGGCTTGCGCCAGGGCCAGGCTCCCCGGCCATTGCGGCCAGGCACGAAACCCGGAAGAACTGTGCATGTGACGAACATGATGCGCGCAGTGTAGCAAAGCACGCCGGGGCCTGGCGGGCAGGGGGTCGAAGAGGTCATACCCCGGGTTTGTCCGCAGCGGTACCGCCTTGTACCTTCGGAATGGCTTGGACACAATGCCGTCATCCATTGGCCACCGATGCCCCGTTCATGCCCATTTCTCTGCGCTTCCAGACCAACGCCCTCCCCGCCCTGGCCTTGCTGCTGGCGATGTCGGCCGGCAGCGGCCAGGCGGCCGCCGTCGAAGTGGCCGGCATCCAACTGCCCGACCAGATCACCGTGGCCGATCAGCCATTGGTGCTCAACGGCGCAGGGGTGCGCTACCGGGCCGTCTTTCAGGTGTACGCCGCCGGTCTCTACCTCAGCGCCCGCGCCACCACCCCGAATGACGTGCTGGCCGCCCCCGGCCCCAAGCGACTGAGCATCACGATGCTGCGCGACATCGACTCGGCCGAGCTGGGCAAGCTGTTCTCGCGGGGCATGGAAGACAACCTGGACCGCAGCAGCTTCTCGCGCCTGGTGCCCGGGGTGCTGCGCATGAGCCAGATCTTTTCGGACCACAAGCGCTTGCGCAGCGGTGAAACCTTTTCTGTCGACTGGATCCCCGGATCGGGCACGGTGATCACCGTGAAGGGGCAGATCGAGGGCACTCCGTTTCCCGAACCGGCGTTCTTTCAGGCACTGATGCGCATCTGGCTGGGCGACAAACCTGCCGACTGGAAGCTCAAAGACGCCTTGCTGGGCCAATAACCTGACCACAAAGTGATCCCCGCCGCACCCGGCCGGGTTATCCCCAGTTGCTGCATTGCAGCAGCACTGATCGAATCAGGCGGTTTTACCTCCGCCTGCCATGTTCCGACGCCACCTGCTGCTGACTGCGCTGACCACCCTGGCCCTTGCGCCCGCCGCCCTACACGCCCAGGACAACACCGCTGGCGACATCGTGGTCGCCCACATCGGGCCGTTCACGGTGCTGCCCGCCCCCGACGCCAGGGAGCTCAATGCGGGCATGACCGCAGCCCTGGCCGAAATCAATGGCCGCGGTGGCATCCAGGGCCGCAAGGTGTCGCTGATCACGCTGGACGACGCCTACAGCTTTGAAGGGTTCCGTTCCCAGCTCGACAAAGCCATGGACAGCAAGCCGGTGGCCCTGCTGGCACCGCTGGGGTCGGTCACACTCAAGCGCATGCTCGACAGCCAGTTGCTGGACAGCACCGACATCGTCATCCTCAACGCCGTGCCCGGCGCCGGCGTGCTGCGCTCGCCCGGCCATCCCAAGCTGTTCCACATCCGCGCCAGCGACGATCAGCAGATCCGCAAGATTCTGGCCCATGCCCGCACGCTGAACATCCGCTCCATGGGCGTGCTGCACCAGGACATTCCCATTGGCACGTCGGGGCTGGCCGCGGCGCGGACGGCCGCCGCGGCCGAAAACGGCATCGAGGTGGTGGCCGCCGCGGCCAGCACCGATGCCCCGGCCATTACCGCCGCGGCCAAGGCCATTGCCCAGGCCAACCCGCAATCGGCCCTGGTGATCGGTGCCCCCAAATTCGTTGGCGAGAGCATTGCGGCGCTGCGCGCTGCCGGCATCACCCAGCAAATCTTCACCCTGTCGTACCTGCCGGCGCCCGCGCTGGCCAAGTTTGCCGGCGCCGGCGCCCGGGGTGTGGGCATCGCGCAGACCTTCCCGAACCCGTCCGGCGTCAAGCTGCCGCTGCAACGGGCCTTCCGCGCGGCCATGGAAAAAACCCATCCCGACCTGAAGACCTACACCACCTTCCACATGGAGGGCTACGTGACGGCCCGCGTGTTGGCCGAAGCCGCGCGGCGTGCCCGCAGCATCAACCCGACCGGCATTGCACAGAGCCTGCGCGCCATGGGCGAATGGGACCTGGGCGGCTACCGCGTCGACTTCAGCCGCGGCAACGCGGGCAGCGACTGGGTCGACATCGGCGTGGTATCGGGCGACGGCCGGCTGCTGTACTGACCCGCGCCACGGGCGGCTCAGACCAGCCGGGCCGCCAGTTCGTCCAGCCGGTCGACATGGCCATCGGCATCCACGGCGCGCACCGGTTCGCCGTGGTTGTAGCCGTAGGTCACCAGCACCACCGGGCATCCGGCAGCGCGCGCGGCCTGGGCGTCGTTTTGCGAATCGCCGACCATGAGGGTGTGCGCAGGCGGTATGCCCAGCGCCTCGCAGGTCTTTTGCAGCGGCAGGGGGTCGGGCTTCTTGCGCTCAAAACTGTCCCCGCCAAACACCGGCCCGAAAAAACCGTCGAGCGCCTTGGCGCGCAACAGCGCCCGGGCAAAGGCCAGCGGCTTGTTGGTCAGGCAGGCCATGGGAAGCCCCGCGGCCTGGAGCGCCAGCAGGCCCTCGCGCACGCCCGGATAGACCGCCGAGAACGCACCGTTGATCGCCTGGTAATGCTGCTGGTAAGCCTGCCAGGCGGGTTCGTAGAGCGTGTCCACGCTGCGCGCCGAACACACATTGGTCAGCCCCGTCACCTCGGGCAGGGCCAGTTGGTGCGCGAGCACGCTGCGGATCAGGTGCTCGGAACCCTTGCCGACGGTGCGCTCCAGCAGCGCGCGCGAGACCGGGGGCAGATCGAGACCGGCCAGGGTGCGGTTGAGCGCGGCTTCAAAGTCGCCCAGGGTGTCGACCAGCGTGCCGTCGAGGTCGACCATCACCGCCCCCACGCGCCAGCCCCGTGCGGCCTGCCGGCCCGCTCCGTCTGTGGCGGGACCGGCGCCGAGCCCGATGTCCACGAGACGCGGCATCAGGCCAGCGCCGCGCGCATCTGGTCGATGACAGCCTGGTAGTCCGGCTTGCCGAAGATGGCGCTGCCGGCCACGAAGGTGTCGGCTCCGGCGTCGGCCACGCGGCGGATGTTGTCGGCCTTGATGCCGCCGTCCACCTCCAGGCGGATGTCCTTGCCGCTGGCCTCGATGCGCTTCTTCGCCTGCTCGATCTTGCGCAGGGCGGAGTCGATGAAGCTCTGACCGCCGAAGCCGGGGTTGACGCTCATGATCAGGATCAGGTCGATGTCGTCGATCAGCCAGTCCAGCACGTCCAGCGACGCACCGGGATTGAAGGTCAGGCCGGCCTTGGCGCCCTTGGCCTTGATGGCCTGCACGCTGCGGTGCACGTGCGTGCTGGCGTCGGGGTGGAAACTCACCAGGTCGGCGCCGGCGTCGATGAACGCACCGGCCAGCGCGTCCACCGGCTGGATCATCAGGTGCACGTCGATGGGCACTGGCGTGCCATCCGCCGTCTTGGCATGCGGCTTGAGCGCCTGGCAGATCATGGGCCCGAAGGTCAGGTTGGGCACGTAGTGGTTGTCCATCACGTCGAAGTGGATCCAGTCAGCGCCCGCGGCGATGACGTTTTTCACTTCCTCGCCCAGGCGGGCGAAGTCGGCGGACAGGATGGACGGGGCGATGCGGTACGGGGTCATGGGGCGTGGGTCGGTCGGGCCAGAGGGCAGGCGCGCATTGTCGCAGGCTGGCGCAGGTCTTGCAGGCGCGCGTTAACATGCCGCCCATGTCGAAATACGCCTTCACCTGCGAGGTGGAACCCCAGTACCTGAGCGAACAGTCCCAGCCCGACGAGGACGTTTACGCCTTCGCCTACACGGTGACCATCACCAACACCGGCGAGGTCGCGGCCCAGCTCATCGCGCGCCACTGGCTGATCGAGGACGCACGGGGCCGGACCGACGAGGTCAAAGGACTGGGCGTCGTCGGCAAGCAGCCCCTGCTGCGACCGGGCGAGTCGTTCCAATACACCAGTGGCACCCACCTGAGCACGCCCACCGGCAGCATGCGCGGCAGCTATTTCTGTGTGGCCGAAGACGGAGAACGCTTTGAAACCGAGATCCCCGAATTCGCCCTGCTCGCCGAAGGCGACGATCCGGGCCTGACGACCCCGCGCGTGCTGCACTGAACCGGTGCGCCATGGAACTGCACCGGCTGCTCGACACCCTCGACCCGGATGCGCCGCTCGCGCAGCGCCATCTCTGGCTGATCGACCTGCTCGCCTGGGTTCGCGGTGATGCCCGCGATCCGCAGGAAAGCGTCGACCGTGTGCGCCTGCTGCTCGACGCCGCACAGGCCCGCCCCGAATGGTGTGCACGCTGGCACCCGTGGTGGAACACCTTCCTGCAGACGGTGGACCTCACCCCGCTGCTGGCCGACTTCGGTTTCGCGCCCCGCACGGCCTTCCTCAGCGAATTCAACCACCGCATGCGGCGCAAGCTGCTGCCGGGCACGCCCGAGACCACCGACCTGGCCGAGCTGTTCGGCCTGCTGCTGCCATCACCCTTCGACGCGCGCTGGATCCAGGCACTGGACACGGCCACCCTGCAGCGCCTGCGCAGCCTGCTGCTGGAAGCCCCGGCCGACGATGGCGCGCCCGCCTCGGTGGCCACCGCCGAGTTCTGGTCGTCCACGCTGCTGGACGCGCTGACCTTCTGCATCGGCCAGATCAGCGCCACCGGCTTCGCCTCGGAAATCCGCGCCCGCCTGTCGGCCGATGCCCAGGCGGGGCGGCCGTTCCACGACCTGCCCGTGCACTTCGAAGCGTTGCGCCAGGCCGTCGTCATCCACGGCCCCGACAGCGGTGCCACCCAGCTCGCCGCCGAGCGCCTGACGCACCAGCTCGACCTGTGCCGCCAGGCGGCCCAGTCGGTGTACACCCACCTCGAAGAACACGGCATCTCGGTCGGCATCGTGTTCCTGCTGCGCCAGTTGCGCGCCCGCATCCTGCGCAGCCGGCAACTGCTGGACTGCCTGCTGTCGGAAAAACCCGAACGCGCCACGGCCGCGCTGCTCGCCGATCTGGTCCAGGTCGGCCAGGACGGGCGCAGCATCCGCGCCCTGATCGCCAGCAGTTCCCACCTGACCGCGGCCAAGGTGGCCGAGCGCAGTGCCGAAAGCGGCGAGCACTACATCACCCGCAACGGGGCCGAATACCGGCAGATGCTGGGCAAGGCCGCCGGCGGCGGCGCCCTTCTGGGAGTGACCACCTGGGTGAAGTTCGCCCTCACCGGGCTGGCGCTGTCGGCCTTCTGGGGCGGCTTTGCTGCGGGTTTGAACTACGCCCTTTCGTTCGTGCTGGTGCAACTGCTGCACTGGACGGTGGCCACCAAGCAGCCGGCCGTGACCGCACCGGCCATGGTGGCCAAGCTGCGCGACATCCGCGCGCCCGGCGCGGTGCGGCGGTTCGTTGACGAAGTGGCCAACCTGCTGCGCTCGCAGATCGCCGCCATTGTTGGCAACGTGGGCGCCGTCATCCCGGTGGTGCTGCTGATCAGCCTGGGGCTGTCGCTGCTGAGCGGGCACCCGATGCTCAGCGAGGAAAAGGCCCGCCACGTGCTGCACGACCAGCACCTGCTCGGTCCGACCGCGCTGTTCGCGGCGCTCACCGGTGTGCTGCTGTTCGCCTCCAGCATCGTGGCCGGCTGGGTGGAAAACTGGTTCGTGTTCCACCGGCTCGATTCGGCCATCGCCCACAACCCGCGCTTCACCCGCACGCTCGGCAGCGAGCGTGCCGCGCGCTGGGCCACGTTCCTGCGCAGCAACATCTCCGGGCTGGCGGCCAACATTTCCCTGGGGTTCATGCTCGGGCTGGTGCCGGCCTTTGCCGCCTTCTTCGGCCTCGGGCTGGAAGTGCGGCACGTCACCCTGTCGGCCGGCCAGGTCACGGCCGCGGCGGCCAAGCTCGGCTGGCCGGTGCTGTCGGAGCCGGCGTTCTGGTGGGCCGTGGGCGGGGTGTTGGTCATCGGCCCCCTGAACCTGGCGGTGAGCTTCTACCTGGCCTTCCGACTGGCCCTCAAGGCCCAGGCTATCAGCGACGTGAACCGGCAGCGCATCAACGTGGCCCTGCGCCAGCGCATGCGCCAGGCCCCGCTGAGCTTTCTCTTCCCGCCCCGGCGGCCAGCCGCCGAACCGCCGGACCCCGACGACGCCTCTGGCGACGCCGTGCCCCCCGCCTCCCAGCCCTGAATCCCCATGGCCCCAGACACGCCACCGCCCGGCAACGGTGAGTTCGATCTCATCCGCCGCCATTTCCTCCGGTCTGACAAGGCCCTGTCGGCCCAGGTCGCACTCGGTATCGGCGACGATTGCGCGCTGCTGCAACCGGCGCCCGGCCACCAGTTGGCCATCTCCACCGACATGCTGGTCCAGGGTCGGCATTTCTTCCCTGACGTGGACCCGGTCGCACTCGGCCACAAGGCCCTGGCGGTCAACCTCAGCGACCTCGCGGCCATGGGCGCGCGCCCGCTGGGCTTCACGCTGGCCCTGGCGTTGCCGCAGGTCGACCATCACTGGCTGGCCGCCTTCTCGCGGGGGTTGTTCGCGCTGGCCGATGCCCACGAATGCCCGCTGATCGGCGGCGACACCACGCGTGGCCCGCTGAACCTGTGCATCACCGTGCTGGGCGAGTTGCGCACCGGGCAGGCGCTGCGTCGCCGCTCGGCGCGCGCCGGCGACGACCTGTACCTGAGTGGGCAGGTCGGTGAAGCCCGGCTGGCGCTGGAACACCGGCGCGGCCGCCCCTGGACCGCCACCCTGCCCGCCGCGGCCTTGCCCGCGCTGCAGCGGCGGCTGGACTGGCCCGAGCCGCG
>NZ_BSPB01000070.1:0-13962 GCF_030160815.1 Hydrogenophaga electricum
AGCGGTTCCAGCGCGAGGTGGGGCCGCGCCTGCAGGCGCTGGGCCATGACCGGCAGGCCTGCGAGCGCATCGCGGCCGGCTGCGTGTGCCGCTCGGCTGGCTACAGCCCGGCGAACGCCCCGCCGCAGTTCCTGCTCAGTGCGGACCAGACCCGGATCGGGGTGCTGCACCACTCGGGCCTGCTGCAGGAAATGCCGCTTGGCCAGTTGCTGGCCGAGCCAGCGCCCGCGCAGACCGTCTCGCCCGCAGCGGACCCGGCCAGAACTCCGCTGCAGGCCCCCGAACACGAGCCGTTGGTCCGCTCTCGCTAACCACCGACGGCAGGCGCGCAGGGCTCAGAACACCGCCGGCAACCCGAGCGGAAAATCGTAGTCGTCGTCCAGCGCGCGGCCGGCCATGGTCGGCAGCATCTGGGCGATGAACACCTCGCCCAGCCAGCGCCGCAGTGCGGGCGAAACCGCTTCCGGCGGGGCGATGAGCGTGAGGCACGAAAAGCTGCCGATGCCGGGCTCCACCATCAGGCCTTCCGGCAGGTTGCCCCCTTCCGGTGGCGCGTCCATCCCGGTGCCCGCTTCCTGGTACCAGGCCAGCAGAAACCGCTCGAAGTAGGCCACCGTGCCTTGCCGCCAGGCCTGGGGCAGGTAGACGTGCCAGGCGGCGGGCTCTTCGACCACGAAGCCCCAGTCGAACTCGTGCACGCGCTCGGGCGCCTGCTCGAAGACGCCCACGCCCTGCACATCCTCGCGCGCGACGTACTCGTGAAACAGCGGACCCGGCCCGCTGGGCTCGCCCGCGACGAAGCGGCGCACATCGGACAGCGAGGGGGCAAAGGCCGGCGCCGGCTCGGTGACCGAGCGCTTGGCCCGGTTGAGCAGGCGCGCGGTGGCGTCCACACTTTTCTGCGCCTGGATGCACCAGTCCATGAAGGTCTGGCGGCCCGCCGGCGTGGCCAGTTGCCCGAGTGTGTTTTCGAAAGCGGCGTCGTCCTTGAGGTAGCCGTCTTCGCGCAGCCGCAGCACGATGTCGAGCATCGCGTTGCGCGTGATGTTCTCGATCATGTAGGCCATCTCGCCGCCCGCGTAGCTGCGCAGGGTGTCGCGGATCCAGGACACGGTCTGCTCGCCCGTGAGGCCCTGCGGCGCACGCGGCATGTCGTTGAAGATCGCGCGCAGCACGCGCACGGTGTCCTGATCGCTGGCCATGAAAACTCTGGGGCGGGTCGTCGTTCGGGGCGGGTCTGCCTGCAAGGATAGTCGCATCCCCGCGATGGCCCAAGCCCAGCGATCAGGTCGGCGCGGGCCGCGCCAGCCCCCGGCGCTCGATCGGGGTCGAAAAAATGATCGAGGTGCGCGTTTCGCCGTACCCGGTGATGCCCGCGATGAAGCGCTCCAGGTCGCGCAGGTCGCGCGCCACGACGCGGATCAGGTAGGAATCCTGCCCGCTGACGTGGTGGCATTCCAGCACTTCGGGGCTGGCGCGCAGCTTGTCCAGCAGGGGTTGTTTGCCGGGCTGCGGCGCGTGGATGCCGATGATGGCGCCCACCCCGTAGCCCACCGCTTCGGGATCGATGTCGGCGTGCACGCCACGCACCACCCCCGCGTCCTGCAGGCGGCGCAGCCGTTCCTGGGTCGCGGGCACGGACAGCCCGACCTCCGCCGCCAGGGCCTTGAGCGAGGCGCGGCCGTCGGCCTGCAGCGCCGTGATGAGGCGCCAGGCCTTGTCGTCGATTTCGAGGGACATCAGGTCAAACTCCGGTTTCACCTGATGATCGAAGGTTTTTGGCACATTTGTCCAGAAAAAGTGCATTCCTGAACGGCGATGGCCTGTCTACGATAGCGGCATGACGGAAGCCTCAGTTTTTCTCAAAGCGATGCTGATCGGCTTGTCGATCGCGGCACCGGTCGGGCCCATCGGTCTGCTGACGATCCAGCGCACGCTGGATCGCGGCATGGCCATGGGCCTGGCCACCGGGCTCGGGGCGGCGGTGGCCGACGCCTGCTACGGCGCGGTCGGTGCCTTCGGTGTGCACTGGCTCATCGGCACGCTGCAGACCCTGCGCCTGCCGCTCGCGCTGGGCGGGGGCGCGCTGCTGCTGTGGCTGGCCTGGCGCACCTGGCGGGCCCCGCTGGCGCGCTCGGCCGCCCAGGCGGGTGCCACCGATCTGGCCGGTGCGTTCGCGGGCACGGTGCTGCTCACCCTGGCCAACCCGGCCACCATCCTGTCGTTCGTCGCGGTGTTCGGCGCGCTCAGCGGTGGTCTGGCCGTCAGCGTCTCGCCGCTGACCCTGATTGCGGGTGTGTTGGCCGGCTCGGCCCTGTGGTGGCTGCTGCTGTCGGCCGGGGTGGCCGCCTCGCGGCAGCGCTTCACCGACGCCTGGCGGCGCCGCATCAACCAGGTGTCGCCCCTGGTGCTGGCGGGCTTCGCGGTCTGGCAGGGCGTGCTGGCGCTGCGCGGCTGAGGCCGGTCAGGCGCGCCACGCGCCCGAAGCGCCGATGCGCCCGTGCACAGCCGGCCCCGTACCAGCCGCCGCGATGATCCGCTGCACCTGTTCGGCCAACCGGTCCGCCACCGCGGGCCGCCGCGCCAGGTGCGCCGACATCCGGTGGTCGCAGCCTTCGAGCACGATGGTGCTGCAGCGCGCACCGGCCGCGGCGCGGATGTCCGCCAGCACTTCGGCCGGGATCGGGCTGTAGACGGTGTGCGACGCGCCGTCGGGCACGGTGACCGTCACCGTGCCGGCCGAACGCCCGGCCTGCCCGCCGTGGGCCTGGGCCGGCAGGCCATCGTATTCCCCGGTCACCAGCAGCACCCGGCCCTGGAAACGCCTCAGAAAGGCCAGCGACGCCGAATCCCGGAACCCGAAAGGCACCGAGATCGCCGCCGTGAACGGGGGACCGAAGTGCGGCGCGGCGAAGGCCGCTTCCGGGTACAGCGCCGGCCCGCCGAGCACCAGCGTGTGCACCGTGGCCGCGTGCGCTTCGGCCACTTTCAGCGCCAGCGCACCACCCAGGCTGTGGCCCATGACCACCTCCGGGCCGGGCGACAGGCGCGCCGCAAACCGCAGGGCTTCCTGCAGGTTGCGCGCCAGCGAGGTGGCGTCCAGCGCCAGCGGCGAATCGCTGCCATGGCCCGAGAGGCTGCCGGCCAGGCTGGCCACCCCCCGCGCCTGCAACGGCCGCAGCCAGGGGTCGAGCCGCTCCAGGTTCGAGCGCGCGCCGTGCAACGCCAGCATGCGGCAGCCGCGGCCAGCGGGCAGCACACGGACCGGCAGGGTGTAACCGTCGAAGGTTTCGCAGAACCGCTCGTCCGGGGCCGCCGGACCGGTGCCCGCAGGCACCGTCACTTGATGGCCGCGAAGCGCTGTTCCATTTCGCGGCGCATGCTCTTGCGCAGCTCGGCGGCGGCATGGCGGCGGCGCTCGTCGGGGGTGAAGGGGCGCAGCGGCGCCACCGTGGTGGGCTTGCCCGCTTCGTCGACCGCCACCATGGTGAAGAAGCAGCTGTTGACGTGGCGCTTGTCCTGCGTGCGGATGTTCTCGGCAATCACCTTGATGCCCACCTCCATCGACGAGCTGCCGGTGTGGTTGACCGACGCCAGGAAGGTGACGAGTTCGCCCACGTGGATGGGCTGGCGGAACATCACCTGGTCGACGCTGAGCGTCACCACGTAGGTGCCGGCATAGCGGCTGGCGCAGGCGTAGGCCACCTGGTCGAGCAGCTTCAGGATGGTGCCGCCGTGCACCTTGCCGGAAAAGTTGGCGGTGTCGGGGGTCATGAGCACCGTCATGCTCAATTGGTGCGCGGGCAGTTCCATGGGAATGGCTGAAGTCGTGGGGCGATAGCGAAAAGCAGCGATCGTGCCACGAACCGCCACCGCCGGTCGGCGCGCGGGCCTTTCAGCGCCCCGGCGGCTTCAGATCTCCGGCTGGCCACCGAAAACCAGCCAGGGCCTCTGGCCCGGCCCACCCACGCCCGTCCTCCGTCCATGGCCCTGACCCTCAACCCCATCGCGACCGCGTTGAGCGGTTTGAACGCCGCCCGGCAGCGGCTGGACACCAGCGCGCACAACATCGCCAACGCCCAGACGCCCGGATTCCGCCGCCAGACCGTGACGCAGACCGCGCAGCCCGGCGGCGGCGTCGAGACGCGCATCGGCCAGGCCACCGAAACGTCCACCGGCACCGGCGACTTCGGCCACCTGGCCGACGATCTGGTCGACCAGCGGATCAGCCTCTACAGCTTCGCCGCCAACCTGAAGACCCTGCAGACCGCCGACCGCATGCTGGGCACCCTGCTCGACCGCGAGGCCTGAGGCCGGCCCGCGTCTTTCAGGCAGTGGCCAGTTCGGCGCAGAGACGGGCGTGCACCGCGCCCATGCCGCGGTAGGCCACCACGGCGTCGGTCATGGAGGCGAGGGCCGCGCGCAGCGCCTCTGCGCGGCGGGGTTCCACGGCCAGCACCTGGGCCAGCGGGCAGACCATCACGCGGATGAAGAACACGCCGCGCCGCAGGGCGGGCAGCGGCAGCGTGGTCTGGCGTTCGACGCGGAAGAACACCTGCTCGATCAGGCGGCCGCTACCCGCCTCGGCGCGGGCCAGCGCGTCTTCCCAGCGGACCTGGCGCGTGTCGGGGTGCTGGGGCAGTTCACCACCGGGCGTGAGCAGCCACACATGGCGCAGCATGGGCGCCTGGCGGAACGCCATGTCCACGATGCCGCGGGCACCGGCCAGCAGCAGCGCGTTGTCGGCCACCGGCGCGTGGATGGCCAGGAAGTCCAGGCCTTGCTTTTCCTGCGGCACCCAGTTGGAGGGGAAACACACGGACAGAAACCGCGTACGCAACGTGCCGGTGGCGCCGTCGGGCACGGGCTCGTCGTGCAGGATCACGAAGTCTTCCTGCAGGCCCCGTGCCAGGGCATCGGCCTCGGGCGCCAGGAGCACGCCGGTTTCGCGCGCATACGCTTCGGCGATGGCGGCGAGCACCGCCGGATCGGCCTCGCCGACCTGGGCCCGCGCGGGCTGGTGGGCCAGCACCGTGCGCTTGGCGGCGGCGTACGCGGGCGCCAGCGCATCGCGGTGGAACAAGGCCCCAGGTGGCGCGCCCTCGGCCGCCAGCCGCGACAGCCCGGGCCGCATGCGAAACGGGCCCTGCACGGTCCACGGCATACCGGCCGCCGGCGTGAAAACCCCGGCCGGCACCGTCACTGCTCGCCCAGATGCGCTTCGAGCAGGCGCTGCACCAGCGGGTGCTGCACCTTGCGCGCGGTGCCGATGGCGTAGAAGTGCTCCTGCACCCCGTCGCAGGGCGCCACCCAGGTCAGGCCGTAGCCGTTTTCCAGCTTTTCGCGCACGTGCTCGGGCGCGGGAAACACGCCCATGCCCGAGGCGCCAAAGGTAGCCAGCAGCGCGCTGTCCTCGAATTCGCCAACCACGCGCGGGGCGATGCCCTGGCGTTCGAACCACTGGTCCAGCCGCAGACGCACCGAGGTGTGGGCCGTGGGCAACAGCACGGGCACGTGCTCCAGGCTGCGGGGAAAGCCCTCGCGCGCGCCGACCAGCCAGTTCGCGGACGCAAACCACGCCAGTGGTGAGTGACCGAGCGCGTGGCTGTAGAGGCGCAGGTTGGGGTTGGCCGGCGCCGGCCGGTCCGACAGCACCACGTCGATGCGGTGCAGCGCCAGGTCGGCCAGCAGGTCGTCGAAGTCGTCCTCGTGGCACATCAGCCGCAGCCGGGGCTCGTCCATCACGGGTTCGAGCAGGTCGCGCACCGCCAGCTTGGGCAGCCCGCCGGAAATGCCGACGATCAGGCGCACGCTGGTCTGCGTGGCGGCGTCGCGCACAACCGTGGGCAACTGCTCGCCCAGCAGGAAGATCTGCTCGGCCAGTTGCAGCGCGGTCTGCCCGGCCTCGGTCAGGGCCAGGCCCCGGCCTGCCGGCTTGAACAGCGCATGGCCCAGCGACTGTTCGAGCAGCCGCACCTGTGCGCTCACCGTCTGGACCGCCATGCCCAGGCGTGCCGCGGCGTGCGACATGCCCCCTTCTTTGGCGGCGACCCAGAAGTAATACAGGTGCTTGTAATTGAGTTCCGACTGCATGATCTGATTTTTACGGAGGCTGGTTCATGCATTCTCTGCTTTATCAAGCAGATCTGCACCCCTATCTTTCAGGATCCCGTTCGTCCCTCACCGGAGACCCGCATGGAACACCTTGAACGCCACCCCGCCGCCGCCCGCGGCACCACCCTGCTGAGCGACCGCCCCGAGGTCGCTCGCGTGCTGCGCAACACCTATGCGCTGCTGTCGCTGACGATCCTGTTCGCCGCCGGCACCGCGGCCCTGGCCGTCGCCAACGCCTGGCCCTCGCCCGGCCTGGTCCTCACGCTGGTGGGCTACTTCGGCCTGCTGTTCGCGGTGCACAAGCTGCGCAACAGCGGCTGGGCCTTGCCGGCGGTGTTCGCGCTGACCGGCTTCATGGGCTACACGCTGGGCCCGCTGCTCTCGCACACCCTGGCCCTGCCCGGCGGCGCCGGCACCATCGTCGCCGCGCTGGCCGCCACCGGGGCCACCTTCGTCGGCCTGTCGGCCTACGTGCTGACCACGCGGCGCGACTTCAGCTTCATGGGCGGCTTCCTGTTCGCCGGCCTGGTGATCGCCATCGTGCTGGCGCTGGTGGCCTACTTCTTCACCTTGCCGGCCCTGGCACTGGCGGTTTCGGCCCTGGTGGCGCTGCTGTCGGTCGGTCTGATCCTGTTCGAGACCAGCCGCATCGTCAACGGCGGCGAGACCAACTACGTGCTGGCCACGGTGGGCCTGTTCGTCTCGGCCTTCAACCTGTTCACCAGCCTGCTGCACCTGTTCGGCATCGGCGGCAACGACTGACGCAAGCCGCCATGAAAACGCTGATCTGGAGCCTGACGGCCTTGCTGGCTGTGCTGTGGACCGGCCTGGCCGTCCTCACCCACCGCGTCACCGACTGGCTGCTGGGCACGCTGGCCGCCGGTGCGCTCGACCAGGCGGCCGGATCGGTGGGCGCGCCCACGCCACCCGCGCTGCCCGACTGGCTCGCGCCCTGGCTCGACACCGCCACGCTCGCCGCCTGGCAGGCCCTGGCGGCCGACCTGCTGCGCGGGTTGTCGGCGGTGCTGCCCTCGGGCGATGCGGTGATGGCCTGGCTCGGCCCTCTGATCGGGGTCGGCTGGGGCCTGGGCATGGCCCTGCTGCTGGCGGTGGCCGGCGTCCTGCACTGGCTCGCGGGCCGCTGGAATCCGGCGCGCACGGCACCGGGTCCGCAACCGGGTTTCGGGCGCTGACACCGTGCACGACGGACTCGCCCAGCGCCTGCGGCAGGCCGCCACCCGGCAGGCGGCTCCCACCCAAACCGCCACACCGCTGAGTCTGCGCGAGCTGTTGCACCTGCACGGCGAGGGTTCCGGGGCGGTGCTGCTCCTGCTGATGGCCTTGCTGTCGATGCTGCCGGTGGCCGGCGCGGGCACGGTGCTGAGCTTCGGCATCCTGGCCCTGGCGGGTGCCTGGCTGCGCGGCCGCGACAGCCTGCACCTGCCCGAGCGCCTGAGCGCCCTGCACCTGAATCCGCGCTGGTCGCAGCGCTGCCTGCACGGCCTCGCCTGGACCTACGAACGCGCCGAACGCTGGCTGCGTCCGCGCTGGCAGGCGCTGTGCCACCACCGCACCCGCGTGCTCTGGGGCCTGTGGATGGCGCTGATGGCGGCGCTCATCTTCCTGCCGCTGCCGCTGGGCAACGTGCTGCCCGGCACCAGCCTGATGCTGCTCGGCCTGGGCTGGCTGTTCCGCGATGGCCTGGCCCTGCTGGTGTCCACCGCCGTGGGCGCCGCCGGCCTGGGCTACGCCATCTCGGTGGGCCATCTGGCCATCGCGGCCTGGCAGCAGGCCGGGGCCTGGCTGGGGTGGTGAACGCCGCTCAGCCCCGCAGGAAGAACAGCGCGCTCATCACCAGCCCGGTGACGATCACGCCCGCGCGCACCCAGGCCACCGGCAGCGCCTTCGACCAGCGCGCACCGAAGTAACCGCCTGCCGTAGCGGCCACCATCATCACCAGGCCCTGCTGCCAGGCGATGGCGCCCGCCATCACGAAGGCGGCCACGGACAGCCAGGACAGCACCAGCGAATTCAGGTTCTTGAGCGCGTTGACGGTGTTGAGGCGCGTTTCACCGGTGAGGGTGTAGAGCGCCATCAGCAGAATGCCCAGCCCGCCGTTGAAGTAGCCGCCGTAGATGGCGACCAGCAGCAGCCCGGGTTCGCGCCAGCGATCGGGCCCGCGGCCCGACCCGGCCTGTGTACGCCGGGCCAGCGCCGGACCGGCGGCGAACAGCGCGGTGGCAAACAGCAGCAGCCAGGGCACCAGGCCGGCAAACAGGTGGGCCGGCGTCACCAGCAACAGGCAGGCGCCGGCCACCCCACCGGCGGCCGCGATGGCCGTCTCCCGCCGGAGGCGGCGGGCCGGCAGTTCGCGCAGTTCCGGGCGGAAGCCCAGCGTGCTGCCCAGATAGCCGGGGCTCACGGCCAGCGCGCTGGTGGCATTGGCGCTGATGGGCGGCACACCGGCCCACACCAGGGCCGGAAAGGTCAGAAAGCTGCCGCCCCCGGCGATGGCGTTGAGCACACCGGCCCCGAAGGCGGCGGCGATGAGCAGGCTCCAGAGGGCAACGTCGGGCAGGGCAATCACGGCAGGCGGGACCACAAATCACAGAAAAGTGCATTGTGGGAGCGACTGCCCACCCGATTGCGTCACCGAAACGCAAAACTGCCCGCCGCCAGCCTCAGCGCGTGCCGCCCAGCTGGCGCTGCAGACGCGCCATGACGGCCCCGAGGCGCTCGCCACCGGGATCGGGGGCCGCCGTCAGGTCGGAGGCGGCCAGCGCCAGGTTCAGATCGACAAACGCGCTGTCCAGCGCGTGCCGCGCGGCCAGCAGCTGCTGCGCGATCAGGGTGCAGTCGACCCCGCCTTCCAGGAGCTTGCGCACGCCCCGCACCTGCCCTTCGGCCCGGCGCAGGCGGTGCATCAGCTCGGCGAGCCGCCGGGCATCGACCGCCTCGCCGTGCGGGGTTTTCACGGAGTCACCGGCGTGATGCTGGCCACCGGTTCCGGCGCCAGCAGCGAGCCTTCGCGCAGGCCGCGCACGGTGGCGAAGCCGAGCCAGACGATCACCACGGACGTCAGCGCCAGCATCAGCACGCCCAGGGTGCGAAAGCCGCCCGAGAGCGTGAGTTCGGCCACCCGCAGCGTCAGCACGGTGAAGGCCGCCAGGGGGAAGGACAACGCCCAGAACGGCACGGCAAACGGTTGCTGTGCGATGCGCCGCACCAGCGGCAGCAGCCAGAGCAGGAAAAACAGCCCCGTGCCCCACAACCCCAGCACCACCGCCCGGGGGGCGCCCATCTGGGCCGCGACCACGCCGATGACCGCCGGCGGTGCCAGCGTGATGAACCAGGCGGGCAGCACCCGGTCGGGCAGGGGCCCGTGGGCGATGCGGCGCACCATCACCAGCACGATGACCACCGGCCAGAGGAACGCACCGAGGCCGAACTGGGCCAGGGCCCACAGGTCGTGCCCGAGCGCCACACCGGCCAGCGGCGCCACCACATTGCCGACCACCGGAATCAGCAGCACCGGGGTGACGGCCGGCCACAGACCGCCCGCTGGCGCCGCTGCGGGGGCCGGTGCCAGCCAGCGCCCCAGCACCCACACCGTGGCCGCGAGCTGGCCCAGGCTGCCCAGCCACCACAGCGCGTTCAGCACGGCGGCACCGCCGCCACCGCCCAGCGCCAGGCCCACCGTGGCCAGCAGGAGCAGCGACACCGGCACGGTGGCGATGAAGGCGTGGCGCACCGGGTGGCGCAGGTCCTCGGCCAGCGCGGCCGGGTAGCGCTGCCAGCGCAGCACCGACGCCACCAGCAAGACCCCGAAGGCCAGCGTCGCCGCCGCTCCGGCCACCAGCGCCACGCCGAGCGCCAGATCGCCCAGCAGGCCCTGGGCACGGTGCCAGGCCAGCGCCAGGCCGGACAGCCCCATGACGATGGCAAACCAGCCGGGCATGAGGAATTTCAAGGGCGTCGGGTGGGACATGATCGGTTCGGGAAACGGCTCACAGGATCGGGCGGGCGGTCAGGCCGCGCCCGGCGGAATCAACTCACTGGCACTTGCCGCTGCCGCAGTGGCCACCGCCGTCGGGAATGCCCAGCTTGCGGAACAGGAACGCGGGCGGGCAAAAGCCCGTGATGCCGGATTGGAACAGGTTGAAGCCGGCGAAAGCGGTCAGCGCCAGAAACCACTGGTTGACGAAGATCGGGCTGCCTTCGACGCCCAGCGCGAGCGAGAGCATGACGACAAAACCGGCCAGGATGCGGATGCAACGTTCAACGGTCATGGGGAACTCCTTGATGAAAAACGGGGAACACAGGTTCAGGCGTCGGCCGCCTCGTGCCGGCGGCGATAGACCGCGTAATACAGCACCGGGATGACCACCAGGGTCAGCATCGTGGACACCGCGATGCCGAAGATCAGCGCGATCGCCAGACCGTTGAAGATCGGGTCGTCGAGGATGAAGAAGGCGCCCATCATGGCGGCCAGGCCGGTCAGGGCGATGGGCTGCGCCCGCACCGCGGCCGACTGCACCACCGCCTGCGCGAAGGGCACGCCGCGCGCGGTTTCCAGCTCGATGAAGTCCACCAGCAGGATGGAGTTGCGCACGATGATGCCGGCCAGCGCGATCATGCCGATCATGGAGGTGGCCGTGAACTGCGCCTGCAGCAGCGCGTGGCCCGGCATCACCCCGATCATCGTCAGCGGGATCGGCGCCATGATGATCAGCGGCGTGACGTAGCTGCGGAACTGCGCCACCACCAGCAGGTAGATCAGGATCAGGCCGACGCCGTAGGCCGCGCCCATGTCGCGGAAGGTCTCGTAGGTGATCTGCCACTCGCCGTCCCACTTGATCGCGTATTCGCGGTACGGGTCCCGGGGCTGCGAAATCCAGTATTCGCCCAGCTCGCCCGCATTCGGCAGCGCCGCCGCCTGGAGCCGGGGCCGGATGCCGAACAGGCCGTACAGGGGCGAGTCGGTGTGGCCCGCCATGTCGCCGAACACGTAGCTCACGGGCATCAGGTCCTTGGTGTAGCGCGGCTGGTCGATCACGCCGCGCTCCACGGTCACCAGTTCGGACAGCGGCACCATGGCCCCGTTGGCGGCCTTCAGCGGCAGCGCCAGCACCGCGTCCAGCCCGACCTGCCGCTCCAGCGGCAGTTGCAGGCGTACCGGCACCGGGAACTTGGCCTGCCCGTCGTGCAGGTAGGCCACGTCCGCTCCCGACAGCGCGGCGTACGCGGTCTGCGCAATCACCTGCACCGGGATGCCCAGCGACTCGGCGCGCTGGCGCTGGATGCGCAGGAAGGCGCGCGGCGCGGCTTCCTTGAGCGTGGTGTCGATGGCCACGATGTCGGGCGTGTCGGCAAACGCCTGGGCCACACGCTGCGCGAGTTCGCGCCGCCCGGCCTCGTCCGGCCCGTAGACCTCGGCCACGATGGGCGACATCACCGGCGGCCCCGGCGGCACTTCCACCACCTTGAGGCGTGCGCCGTGCGCGGCCGCGATCCGCTCCAGCTCGGGCCGGTGGCGCTGCGCGATGGTGTGGCTCTTGTCGCTGCGGTGGTGGGCATCGACCAGGTTGACCTGCAGGTCGCCGCCTTCGGCCTCCGCGCGCAGGTAGTACTGGCGCACCAGGCCGTTGAAGGTGATCGGGCTGGCGGTGCCGGCATAGCCCTGCACGTTCGTCACCTCGGGCTGCCGCGCCAGCCAGGCCGTCATGTCCTGCAGCGCGGCGGCCGTGTCTTCCAGCGGCGTGCCGGCGGGCATGTCGACCACCACCTGGTATTCGCTCTTGTTGTCGAAGGGCAGCATCTTCAGCACCACCCACTGCACCATCGCCAGGCCCACCGACAGCAGCAGCGCCGCGATGATGCCGCCCAGCAGCAGCCAGCGCTTGCGGGCGCTCGCCAGGAAGGGCGTGAGGATCTTCGTGAACGTGGTCTGCAGACCGCGCGTGAGCTTGCCGGGGCCGTGCGCGGCGTGGCCATCCGTCTGGGTCAGCTTGAGCGCCAGCCAGGGCGTGACGGTGAAGGCAATGGCCAGCGAGATCGCCATGCCCATGCTGGCGTTGATCGGGATCGGGCTCATGTACGGCCCCATCAGGCCGGTCACGAACGCCATGGGCAGCAGCGCCGCGATCACGGTGAAGGTGGCCAGGATCGTCGGCCCGCCCACTTCATCGACCGCGCGCGGAATGATCTCGCGCAACGGCGCGTCGGGCGTGAGCTGGCGGTGCCGGTGGATGTTCTCGACCACCACGATCGCATCGTCCACCAGGATGCCGATGGAGAAGATCAGCGCGAACAGCGACACCCGGTTGAGCGTGAAGCCCCAGGCCCAGGACGCGAACAGCGTGGCCGTGAGCGTGAGGATCACCGCGGTGCCAACGATGACCGCCTCGCGCCGGCCCAGCGCCAGGCCGACCAGCACGATCACGCTGCCGGTGGCGAAGATCAGCTTCTGGATCAGCTTGTTGGCCTTGGCCGCGGCGGTTTCGCCGTAGTCACGCGTGATGCTGACCTGCACCCCGTCGGGAATCACCGTGTTCTTCAGCTGGTCCAGCCGCTCGGCCGCGCCGCGCGCCACGTCGACCGCGTTCTCGCCCGGCTTCTTGGTCACGGTGATCGTGACGGCCGGGTGGTTCCGGCCTTGGGCGCCGGGATGGGCTTCGTCGGCCACGCCCGGGGTGAACCAGACGTAGCGCTGGGGCAGCTGGGCACCCGCTTCGACCCGCGCCACCTCCCGCAGGTAGACCGGCCGGCCGGCGTTCACGCCGACGACGATGTCGCCCACGTCCTGTTCGCTGCGCAGGAACTCGCCGGTTTCCACCGACCACATGCCGGGTTCGCCCGGCGCCGGGTTCGGGTTCACCACCGAGCCCGAAGGCATGGCCTGGTTGGCCGCTGCGATCGCCGCCTGCAGCTGCTGGACGCTGACGCCGCGCTCGCGCAGGCGGTTCGGCTCCAGCCACACGTGCACGGCGCGGCCGGGGCCGCCGATGGTCACCACCTCGCGCGTGCCCGGCACACGCTTGAGCTCGGTTTCGACCGCGTGCGCCACGCGCTCCAGCGCGTGCGCACTGTCCGCGTCCTCGGTCCACAGCGTGGCCGCGAGCACCGGCACGTCGTCGATGCCCTTGGGCTTGACGATGGGCGTGAGCACGCCCAGGCCGGCAGGCAGCCAGTCCTGGTTGGCGTTGAGCACGTCGTACAGGCGCACCAGCGCTTCGGTGCGCGGCACGCCCACCTGGAACTGCACCGTCAGCACCGCCACCCCAGGGCGCGCCACCGAGTAGGTGTGCTCGATGCCCTGGATCTGCGAGAGCACCTGCTCGGCCGGCGCGGCGACCATCTTCTCCACGTCGGCGCTGGACGCACCCGGGAAAGGAATCAGCACGTTGGCCATGGTCACGTTGATCTGCGGCTCTTCCTCGCGCGGTGTGACCAGCACGGCGAACAGGCCCAGCAGCAGCGCCACCAGCGCCAGCAGCGGGGTGATGGCATTGGCCTGGAAAGCCCGCGCCACCGTGCCGGACAGGCCCAGCTTTTCGCGGGAATCGGGAGCAATGGGTTTCATGGTCAGGCCCTCAACGGTCTGCGGGCTGGGCCCCGTTCAGCCCGGCCCGCACCGGGTCCGTGGCCACGCGGTCGCCGGCCTGCAGGCCCGCCAGGACTTCCACCGTCGCACCCTGCCCGGCCGCGTGGGTGGCGCCCACACGCACGGCCCGCAGCACAAAGCCGTCCGGCTGACCTTCGCCGCGGCCGGCCACCACGTAGACCGCCGTCAGCTCGCCCCGCCGCACCAGGGCCGAGGCCGGCACCATCAGCCGCGCGGCTTGCGCA
>NZ_BSPB01000071.1:0-13780 GCF_030160815.1 Hydrogenophaga electricum
CGCCGCCCCGCGCCGCGCCCGGCGCAGCCACCCCGAGGACGCCGCATGAACACCCCCGACCAGGGCCGCACGCCCCTGCCCGGCCGCCCACACCTCTGGGCCACCACGCTGGCCCTGCTGGCCCTGCTGGCCGGTTGCGGCACCGCCACGCCCCAGCCCGCAGGCACCGCGCAGCAGCAGGACGTGAGCTACCTGTGCGAAGGCGGCGCACGGCTGGACGTGTCCTACCTCAACCCGCCCGCGGGCGAGTCGTTCGCATCGATGCGCTACCAGGGACACATTGCCGTGCTGCAAAGCCGGCCGGCCGCATCGGGCGTGCGGTACATCGACCAGGACGAACAGCAAGGCCTGCGCTGGTACACCCAGGGCGACGAGGGTTTCCTGGCCATCCAGCCGGCCGACCACACCGCCGCCGAAAGAACCCTGCTGAGCGGCTGCCGCGCGCAGCCCCAGCCCTGACCCGCCCCGACGCCCCCACGCCATGCCGCTGCCCGCCCTCAGCCTCTCCCTGCAGTTCAGCCAGCTGGCCGATCCGGCCCCGCACCGCGCCGCGCTGGCCCGCCACAAAGTCGTGCGCTGCATCCGGCACGCGCTGGAAGCCGACGCCGAAATCACGGTGCGCATCGTCGACGCCGAAGAAGGCCAGGCCCTGAACCGCGATTACCGTGGCAAGGACTACGCCACCAACGTGCTGACCTTCGACTACGCCACCGAACCCCTGGTGATGGCCGACCTGGTGCTGTGCGCCCCGGTGGTGGCGCGCGAAGCGAAGGAACAGAAACGCTCCCTGGCCGACCACTACGCGCACCTGCTGGTGCATGGCACGCTGCACGCGCAGGGCTGGGACCACGAAACCGGTGAAGCCGATGCCGAAGCCATGGAAGCGCGCGAAATCCAGATCCTGGCCGGCCTCGGGGTGAAGAACCCCTACCGCTGAAGCACGCGGTCGCCGGCCACCTGCCTCAACCGCGCCAGGTGACCAGCAGTTCGGCCGAGTCCATCACCAGCCCGAGGTGCAGCGACACCATGGACAACGCCGCCGATTCAAGGTGGTCGTCGGTGCCGCGCACCAGATCGCGCAGCACGATCACGCGGTAGTTGTGGTTGTTGGCGTCGAAGGCCGAGTTGAGCACGCAGCAGTCGGTGAAGCCGCCATCGAACACCACGGTGCGGATGCCCTGGTTGCGCAGCAGGAAGTCCAGGTCGGTCGGGTAGAAGGCCGAGAGCCGGCGCTTGTTCTCCACCCGCCAGTCCTGCGGCAACACCTCGGTCACCCACTCGGTCCAGCGGCTGCCTTCGAGCGCGTGGGCGTCGGCGTTGGGGATCGGCCCCACGTGTTGCGCAAAGGTGCGGCGCCAGGCGGCCGGAATGCCCCTGAGATCGTCTTCGCCCCCCGGGCGCAGCACCGACTTCACGTGCACCACCGGCATGCCCCGCGCCCGCACCTGGCGGTGAAAGGCGTCGATGGGAGCGACCACGTCGCGCGCGCGCGGCGCCGGGCAGGGACAGTCGGGGCTGTCCTCCAGGTGGCCGCGGTGCATGTCGATCGAGATCACGGCCGTGGTGGCCGGATCGAGGTAGTCGGCAAACGTTTCGCGCGCCACCTCGCGGGGCTGGTCGTAGACCCAGATCTTCATCGTCTTTCCTCACGGACATAGGGTTCACCCAGCGCGCCGGGTTGCGCGTCGGCGCCACGCTGGCGGCCCATGGCCACCCACACCATGACGCCCAGCGTCACCACATAGGGCGTCATCAGCACGAAGTACTGCGGCAGCTTCACGCCGGCCGCCGCCAGTTGCGGGATCAGCGCCTCGATGCAGCCGAACAGCAGCGCGCCGGCCAGCGCCTTCCAGGGCGACCAGCGCGCGAAGATCACCAGCGCCACCGCGATCCAGCCGCGCCCGCCCGTCATGCCGGCGATCCACAGCTTGGTGGACAGCAGCGAGATGTAGGCCCCCGCCAGCCCCACCAGCGCGGCACCCGCCACCACGGCCAGAAAGCGGTAGGTCTCGACCGGGATGCCGGCCGCATCGGCCGCCTGCGGGTTTTCGCCCACGGCGCGCAGCTTGAGCCCGGCCCCGCTGCGCTGCAGAAACACCACCACCGCGAGAAAGATGAACGGCGTGAGGAACACCACCGGGTTCTGCACGAACAATCTGCCTACCACCGGCAGCTCGGACAGCGGCCACAGGGCGACCGCGCCCTGCGAGGTGACGGGCATGTTGGTCCACCCCAGCACCGAGCCCAGCAGGCTCGACAGCCCCTGGCAGAAAAACACCATCACCAGCCCGGCGATCACCTGGTGCATGCGCAGCCACACCACCATGATGGCGAACAGCACCGACGCGGCACTGGCCGCCAGCATGGCCAGCACCAGCGACACCGCCGTGGCCCCGAAGGCCAGCTGCGCGCCGATGGCAGCGAGCGCACCGATCAGCATGAAGCCTTCGGCCCCGAGCGAGAGCACGCCTGCGCGCTCGGTGAGGATCAGGCCCAGCGCAGCCAGAGCGTAGGGGACGGCGAAATCGGGGATGCTGCCGATCCAGTGACCGATCAATTCCATGCGGACCTCACGAAGGCAAGACGCGGCGCAGCCGGTGGCGGATGAAGAAGTCCGACGACGCGACGCAGATGACAACGATGGCCTGGATCAGCTGCACCATCGAAAAGGGGATCTGGTAGAACACCTGCAGGCTGCGACCGGCCACGAACAGCGTGGCGATCAGCAGCGCCACCACGGTGGCGGCAATGGGGTGGTTGCGCGCCAGGAAGGCGATCAGGATGCCCGAGAAGCCGTAGCCGTGATAGAAGGCCTGGGTCAGCCGCCCCTCCTGCCCGGAGGTGACAAGAAAGCCGGCCACCCCCGCCAGCGCGCCCGACAGCAGCACGGCCACCAGCACCATGCGGGTCACCGGCACACCGACCGCGTGCGCCACCGGCGGGCTGGCCTGGACGAAGCGCAGGTACAGCCCCGCCCGGCTCAGGTTCACCAGCCACCACACGCCCAGCATGGCGACCAGCGCGATCCCGAGCGCCGCGCCCGACGGACCGAGCAGTTCCGGCAGGCGCTCGAACGGCTGGAAAGCCGGCGAGTGCGGGAAGGCGCTGGCCGGATCTTTCCAGGCCCCGTACAGCAGATGCAGCAGGAAGTTGCCGGCCACGTAGTTGAGCATCAGGGTGGCGATGATTTCGTTCACGCCCCAGCGCAGGCGCAAGAGCGCCGGCAGCAGCGACCAGAGCAGGCCACACACCAGCGCCACGCCAAACATCAGCAGCAGGCGCAGGCCGGGCGGCCCGACGTCGTAGACCGAGAGCGCGGTGGCGCCGATCGCGCCCCAGATCATCTGCCCCTCCAGCCCCAGGTTCCAGTAGCGCGCACGGAACGCGATGGCCGCCGCCAGGCCGACCATGATCATCGGTGCGCCCTGGAACAGCACGGCCTGCAGGCTCTGGGCATCGAAGACGGTGGCGACCACGAATTCCTGGAAGAGTTCGCCCGCCGGCACGCCTGCGGCCACCAGGATGGCCCCCGAGATCAGCAGGCCCGCGACCACGGCCAGCGCCAGCACCGCAGCCTGCTGCGGCCAGGCCATCTGCTGGCGGATTTCCAGTGTGTAGCGGCGGCTGAACAAGGGTTCGAAACGGCGGGGTGCGGGCACCCCGGAAACGGCGTCAGTCATGGTGCGTCATGGCTTGGCCGATGGCTTGGCGATCGGCCGGTTGTTCGAACTCGGCGACGATGCGCCCCCGGGCCATCACGCCCACGCGGTCGGCCAGCCGGAGCACCTCGTCGAGGTCTTCGCTGATGAGCAGCACCGCAGCACCGGCGTCGCGCGCCGCGCGCAGGCGCGCGTGCACCTCGGCACCGGCCCGCACGTCCAGGCCCCGGCTCGGGCTGTGGGCGAGCACCAGCCGCGGCTGCTTGCTGAATTCGCGCGCCAGCACCAGCTTCTGCGCATTGCCGCCCGACAGCAGCGCCGCCTTCTGCGCCACCGAGCGCACGCCCTGCACGTCGAAGGCGGCCACGGCGTCGCGGGTCTCGGCGTCCATGCGGCGTTTGCGCAGCCAGAGGCTGAAGCCGTAACGGCCCGCGTGCACCAGACCGATGCCAAAGTTCTCGGCGATCGACAGCGCCCCGGCCAGCGCGTGGCTGTAGCGGTCGGCCGGAATGGCCGCCATGCCCAGGTGGCGCCGCCGCGCGGGCGACACCGAAAGCAGGTTCACCGCCTGCAGCCGCAGTTCCCCCTCAAAACCGCGCGACAGGCCCATGATCGCGGCGGCCAGTTCGCCCTGGCCGTTGCCCCCCACGCCGGCAATGCCGTAGATCTCGCCAGCGTGCACGGTCAGGTTCACGCCGTCCAGCGGCCGGTGGCCGCCGCGCGCACCCAGCGCGAGTTCGCGCACCGTCAGCATCGGCGCGCCGCGATCACCGGCACGCCGGGGTGCGGCCACCGCGCCGTCGTCCACGCCCTCGCCCACCGTCAGGCGCACCAGTTCGGCCACCGGCGTCTCGGCCGGATCGACCGAGGCCACCGTGCGCCCGCCGCGCATCACGGTCACGCGGTCGGCATAGGCCTTGACGTCGGCCATCTTGTGGGTGACCAGCACCACGGCGGCGCCTTCACGCGCCAGCGCACGCACGGTGGTCAGCAGGCTGGCCGCCTCCTGGTCGGTGAGCACAGCGGTCGGCTCGTCCAGGATGAGGATGCGGGCACCCGCCAGCAACACCTTGAGGATCTCCACCCGCTGCTGTTCGGCGATGGACAGCTGGTCGATGCGCGCCTGCGGGTCGATGGCAAAGCCCAGCGCCGCGGCCTGGGCCTGCACGCGACGGGCCACTTCGGCCAGCCGCTGCCGGTACGACAGCGGCTCGGCCGGCTCGGGCAGGCTCAGCAGGATGTTCTGCGCCACCGTGAAGGGCCGCACCAGCTTGAAGTGCTGGTGCACCATGCCGATGTGCTCGCGGGCCGCGTCGCGCGGGCCGTTGAAGCGCACCGGGTTGTGATTGACCAGCAGTTCGCCAGCCTCGGGCTTGTAGAGCCCGGCGGCGATGTTCATGAGCGAGGACTTGCCGGCACCGTTCTCCCCCAACAGCGCATGGACTTCGCCCCAGCGCACCGCGATGTGGGCGTTGTCCAGCGCAAGAAAACCGTCGAAGCTCTTGCGGATGTCCCGCAGGGTGAGGGCCGGGGTCATGGGGCCTCCGCGCTCCACCCGGTGTCTGGCCGCCGCGCCCCGGAAGGGGCGCTGGCGGGCCGGGCCTGCGCCGGCAAGGCGCTCATCCAGGTCGTCATTTCTGCGTCACCACACCCTTGACGAACCAGTCCATCTTCCAGAGGTCGGCATCGGACAGCACCTGGCCAGCGGCCACACGCTCCTTGCCGTCGCGGTCGGCCAGCGGGCCGGCGTAGATCTGCTTGCCCTTGAGCAGCGCCTCGCGCTCGGCCTGGATCAGCTTGACCTTGTCGGCCGGCACGGCAGCGCCGAAGCCGGCGATGTCGGTGCCGCCTTCGCTCATCGGAATGAAGGCGCCATAGGGAGCCGGCTTCCAGCCGCCGGCGATGATCTTCTTGAGTTCGGTCACGAGGAACTTGTCCCAGACCCAGACCGACGAGCACAGCGTGGCCTTGGGCGCGAACTGGCGCAGATCGCGGTGGTGGCCGGTGCCATAGACACCGCGTTCCTGCGCCACGATCTGCGGCGTGGGCGAATCCACGTGCTGGCCGATCACGTCGGCGCCCTGGTCGATCAGGGCCGAGGCAGCCGCGCGCTCCTTGACCGGGTCGTTCCAGGTGCCGGTGTAGATCACGTTGACCGTGGCGTTGGGGTTGATCTTCTGCGCGCCCAGCGCAAAGGCGTTGACGGTCCAGTTCACCACGCCGAAGGGGTTGGCGGCCACGAAGCCGAGCTTGCCGTTCTTGCTGGCCGCGCCGGCGGCCATGCCGCACAGGTACTGGCTTTCGTAGGTGCGGCCGTAGAAGGACTCGAGGTTCGGGCCGTTGGTGGTGCCCGAAGCGTTCAGGAAGGCCACCTTGGGATGCTTGGCGGCCAAATCCTTGAAGGCGTCGGAATGGCCGAAGGCGGTGCCGATGACGATGTTGGCACCGCGCGAGATGAAGCGCTCGGCCGCCGGCTTGATCACCGAGGCGTCTTCCGTGATGTTCTCGACGAAGTTGATCTTCACCCCGAGTGCCTTCTCGATCTTGACGCGGGCTTCGTCAAAAGCCTGGGTCCAGCCACCGTCGTTCTTGGGGCCGTAATAGAGCATCGCGATGGATGGCTTGCCCGGCAGGGTGAAGCCATCGGCCAGGGCTGGCGTGGCGGTGGCCGCCATGCCGGCGGCGGCCGTGGCGGCAGAAATCGAAAGCAGTTTGCGCAGCATGGTCAAGACCTTTCAAACACGAACAGAAGAAAAGAAGACAGCGGAAAGAGAAACCCACCGGGGAAGAAGGCATCGGGGAACCTCCGATGCCAGGGGCACACGTTCAGTCCATCATGAAATTGATGCGGAAGACGTTGCCCTCGGGGTCCAGCAAGACGGACTGGTACCAGTTGTAGTAGGTGACATAGGGCGGCTTGATCAGCGTCGCGCCCGCCTCGACGGCCACCGGCACCATGCGGTCGACGTCGGCCTGGCTGTCGACATCGATGTTCAGCAGGAATTTCACGCCGCGCGTGTCGGAGAACTCGGCCAAGTGCAGCAGTTCGTAGGCGTCGAGCGCGTTGAAGCCCAGGCTGGACTTGCCGGTATCGAGCCCGCGAAAGATGGGCGAGCGGATCGCCTCGATTTCGGGAAAGCCGAACACGCGCTGGTAGAAGCCGGACAGCGCCACGACGTCCTTGGCGAAGACGTTGACATAGGAAAGGTGGGCCACGCGCACGTCTCCTTCAGACCGCGGCCTTGGTCCCGCCGAAGGTCGTCTGCTTGACGAACTTGGCGGTGAGGTGATCGCCCGAGCTGATGGGCGCGTACTGGGGCTGCTCGCCTTCGGCCAGGCAGACCGGCAGGCATTCGATCATCGCGTCGTAGTTGGGCTGGTGAAAGAACACCAGCGACTGGCGGCGCTTGTTCAGCACGGCGCTTTCGAGCGGCGGGTTGACCACGCGGTGCAGGGTCGAGACCCACTGGTCGTTGGTCCACTGCATCATCAGGTCGCCGATGTTCACCGCGTAGGTGCCGGGCATGTAGGGCACGTCCACCCACTGACCGGCCTTGTTGAAGACCTGCAGGCCCGGGCCATCGGGCATGACGATGGTGAGGCTGCCGTAGTCGCTGTGGGCGCCGGCGCGCATCTGACCGGGCTGCGGCGCTTCCGTCTGCGCCGGATAGCTCAGCACGCGGAACATGCTGATGTGCTCGTCGAGCTTGTCGTCGAAGAACCGCTCGGGCAGACCCAGCCCCACAGCGAACATGCGCATGAGCTCGCGCGCCAGGTCGCTCATGGCGGCAAAGTAGCTTTCGTAAGCGGCCTTGAAGTCCGGAATCTCTTCAGGCCACAGGTTGGGCTCGAAATGTGCGCCCGCCGCCGGCCCCCGGTGGTAGTCGTCGTCGGGCACGTTGCTCGGACCGATGGAGTAGGACTCTTTCAGATCGCCTGGCGCCGCTTCTTCGAGGCTGTAGGAAAGCCCCTCTTCCCCCACCGCGCTGTAGCCGCGCACGGCATCGTCACGCGGGCGGTCGACCTTGCGCTTGGCCGCCAGCGGCAGCGAGAAGAAGGCGTTCGAAGCCTCGGTCACGCGCTGGATCAGCACCGGGTCGATCTGGTGGTTCTTGATGACCAGGAAACCGATGCCGCGGCAGGCATCGTCCACGGCGCGGGCAACCTCTGCCTTGCCTTCCGGCGTGCCGGAAAACCAGGGCTGCAGGTCGATGACGGGAACATTGAGGGCGGGCATGGCAAGCGACTCCAGAATGGGGAAACAGGTCGAAGATGACCGGTACGTTGCAACGTCCATGCCAACTGGACCAGTTGGACAAATTTCTGATTTCGATGATTTCGACCTGCCTACGCGCAGCGCTGGTGCAAGCGTGCGCAGCCATGGTGCGACGGCCGTGCACACTTCCTGCATCATGTCGGTTCAACATGCCACGGCACGCACCGACAGCACCACACCCGGGAGGAATTTTTGCCATGCCTGCACCGTCGTCGCCCACCCGCACCGCGCCCACCGCCCCCCGCAGCAGCGCCCGCGCCCCGCTGCCCGCCAGCGGCCAGAAAGCAGCGGGTGGCCGGACCGAACGCTCGCGCAGCACGCGCCCTGCCACGGCCAGCCCGGCAGGCCGGCGCCAGCGCCAGCTCGAAGACAAGCGCAGCACGATCCTGGGGGCGGCGCTCGGTCTGTTCTCGCGCTACGGGCTGCACGGCACGACGGTCGATCAGGTCGCGGCGCGCGCCAAGGTGTCCAAAAGCAACCTGCTCTATTACTACGCCAGCAAGGAAGAGCTGTACGTGTCGGTGCTGCGCGATCTGCTGGACCTGTGGCTGACCCCGCTGCGCGGGTTCAGCGCCGAGCAGGATCCGCGCGAAGCTATTGCCGGCTACATCCGCAACAAGCTGATGCTCTCGCGCGACCGGCCCGATGCCTCGCGGCTGTTCTGTCTGGAAATGGTGCAGGGGGCGCCGCTGCTGCAGGACGAGCTGGCGCACGAACTGCGCGAACTGGTGGAGCGCAAGTCGGGCGTCATCCGGGCGTGGATCGAGGCCGGCGCGCTGTCACCTGTCGAACCCCACCATCTGGTGTTCGCGCTGTGGGCCATCACGCAGCACTACGCGGATTTTGCGGTTCAGGTGCAGGCCGTTTCCGGCCGCACGCTGGACGACCCCGAGTTCTTCGAAGAAACGGTGCGCAACGTGCAGGCCATCGTGCTCGATGGCATCGCCCGCGCACCGGGGCAGGATCAGGCCGCCAGCAGGTCGTGATAGCGGCGGTCGAAGTAGACCAGGCCCTGCGCCTTGTCGCTGCCACGGATGGCGACGGCCTCGCAGAACAGCACGTCGTGCGAACCCACCTCGGTGCGCCGGCTCACGCGGCAGTCGAACGACACCGTGGCACCTTCGAGCACCGGCGCGCCCGTGACGAGCAGGCTCCAGCGGGCCCCCGCGAACCGCTCGGGCATCGGGGTCTTGCCCCCGAACAGGTTCGACAGGGTCTGCTGCCCGGCGGCGAGCACGTTGACGCAGAGCACACCGTTGGCCTCGAACACCGGGTACACCGAGGCCGAGCGGTTCAGGCAGACCAGCAGTGTGGGCGGGTCGTCGGTCACGCTGCACACGGCCGACGCGGTGAAGCCGGCCTGCCCGCCCGGGCCGTCGGTGGTGACGACGCTCACAGCCGCCCCCAGGCGTGCCATCGCGTCGCGGTAGTCGCTGCGCTGTACGTTCATGATCGGTGCCATACGAATCTCTGTGTCCTGGAGGGAAATGCGCGCCTTCAGTCGAAGCGGCAGGCTTCGTCGACCGAGAGCCGCGGCAGGCGCCCGAACAGCTTGCTCGCGTCGCCATGCCCGAGGTTGATGAGGAAGTTGCTGGTCCACGAGGTGCCCGCGAAAAACGCCTCGTCCACCAGCGCCTTGTCGAAGCCCGACAGGGGCCCGGCGTCAAGCCCGAGCGCGCGCGCCGCCAGGATCAGGTAGCCCGCCTGCAGCGTGGCGTTGCGAAACGCGGTTTCGTGCGCCACGGCCGGGCTGCCGGTGAACCAGCCGCGCGCATCCACGTGCGGAAAGAGCTGGGGCAGCTTGTCGTGGAACTGCGTGTCCCAGGCCGCGATCACCGTCACCGGGGCAGCCAGGGTCTTGTCGAGATTGCCTTTGGACAGGGCCGGCGCCAGCTTGCGTTTGGCCTCGGCACTGCGCACGAACACGAAGCGGCCGGGCGAGCAGTTGGCCGAGGTCGGCCCCATGCGCGTCAGTTCGTAGACCTGCCGCAGCAGATCGTCGGACACGGGCTCGTCGGTCCAGCCATTGTGGGAACGGGCTTCGGTGAACAGGGCCGCCAGCGCGGCCGGATCGAGCAGATGGCTCATTGAAAAATCTCCGTGTTTCTCACTGCGGTGCGAGCCCCCTTTGGAACGATCGGTCGGGGGGTTATTGGCGTACCTTCGCGCTGATGCGCTGCGGTGCGAGCCCCCTTCGGAGCGGCCGGGCGGGGGCTCATGCGCAAACGCCTGGCGCCTGCTGCGCCAGAAAGGCCAGCAGGGCGGTGTTGAAAGCGTCGGCCTGCGTCACGCTGTGTGCATGCCCCCCGTGCGCGAGGGTGTGCAGCGTGGCCCGGGGCAGGCAATCGGCCAGGTGCTGCGAGCAGGTCCAGGGCACGAGCGCATCGTCCTGCGCCGCACTGACCCAGACCGGCACGCCGATCTCGCCCATGCGGGCATCGACGTCGAAGGCGCGCAGCGCGGCGATGCGCTGGCGCATGATCGCCTCGCCCGGAAAATGCGCGACCGCGTGATCGACCTCGTCCTGCACACGCTGCGGATTCGCCGCGCACCAGGTGGCGGGGTAGAGAAAGATCGGCTGGGCCTCGCAGTAGGCGCGCGCGCCGCCCGCCGCCAGCAGGGCCAGCCGGGCATCGAAGCAGCGCGCCGAATGCGGGTTGGGCTGCGACCAGGCGTTGACCAGCCCCAGGCTGGCCACGCGCCCGGGGGCATCCAGCGCGAGCTGCAGCCCCACCAGCCCCCCGAGGGCGTGGCCGATGAGATGGCAGGCGGCGGTGTCGGTGGCGTCCAGAAGCTCCCTCACATCGTTCGCCATGTCGGCGATGCGGTAGGGCGTGGGCAGCACGCCCCCGCTGCGCCCGGTGCCGCGCTGGTCGTAGGTGATCACGCGCCAGCCCGCTGCGAGCAGCACGTCGAGCTGGGGGCGCCAGAACGCGGCCGCCCCACCCAACCCCGAAGACAGCAGCACGGTCGGCCCGTCGGCCGGGCCGGCCACGTCGTGGACGAGCAGCGCCATCGCCCTCAGCCCTTGGCGCCGACGTGCGCGATGGTCGCGATCTCGACCAGCGCGTCGGGCTTGACCAGGCCGCACTGGATGCAGAAACGCGCCGGTTTGCTGCCGGGGAAGAACTCGGCATACACGGCGTTGATGGCCGCGTAGTTCGCCCAGTCGGTGATGAAGATGTGGTTCATCGTCACGTCGGCCATGGTGCCGCCCGCGGCGGCGATCACGCCCTGGATCGTGGTCAACACGTGGCGCGTCTGCGCCGCCGCGTCACCGACGTGGACGACGTTGTTGTCCTTGTCGAAGGGCAGCGTGCCCGACACATAGACCACACCGTCGGCCAGGGTGCCCGGCACGAAGGGGGCGATGGGCACACCGGTGCCCGGCGGAATGATGGCGGTCTGAGGCATGAAAAACTCCTGAAGGCAGAAAAGGGAAACGGGTTGGTGGCGCGCCTCAGCCGGCGGCCAGCGTGGTGCAGAACGCGTCGATGCTGGAGACCCAGCCGAAGAAGGTTTCGACGTTGTAGACCGTGCTGGCCTGGATCTCGGCCGATCCCAGCTGGTGCGTGGCGTCGGCCAGCATCACGGCGAAATACTCCAGGTGGAAAGCGTCGCGCAGGGTCGATTCGACGCACACATTGGTGGCGATGCCGGTGAACACCAGGTTGCGGATGCCGCGCGCGCGCAGCGTGCTGTCCAGCGCGCTGTTGAAGAAGCCGCTGTAGCGCGGCTTGGGCACCACGATGTCCTGCGGGCCGGGCTGCAGCGCGTCGACCAGTTCGTAGTCCCAGCCGCCCTTGGCCAGAAAGCGGCCGGCCAGTTCGGGCTGGGCGCGCATGGTCTTGAGCGCGTTGGACTTGTACCAGTTGGGCGAGCCGGGGCCGCCGGCTTCGACGTACCGCGCATCCCAGCCGTTCTGCAGGAACACCACCAGCACCCCGGCACGGCGCGCCGCCTCGACGCAGCGCGCGATGCCGGCGATGGTGCCCTGGGCGCCCGAGATGTCGAAGCCGGCCGTGTCCACATAGCCGCCCAGCGTGGCGTAGGCGTTCTGCATGTCGACCACGACCAGCGCGGTGTTGGTGGGTTGCAGCAGCAGCGGCTCCGGCCGTGAAGGCAGCACCCAGGCGGGCGCACCCGGCGCCGGTGCGATGCCCACCGGCGTGCTGGAAGTCAGGGTCTGGTTGGTCTTGGCGGTGCTCATCGGGGCACTCCTCAGGCGGCCACGGCCTCGGCCGCCACGCGCGATGGCACCGGGCTGTCGACATGCGTGCGGCTCTTCATCAGCGGCTGGATCTGTTCGCCGAAGGCGCGCACACCGGCCACGAAGTCGTCGAACGTGAGCAGCACACCCTCGGTGCCCGGCACGTCGGCCATTTCGTCGAGCATGCGCGCCACGCTGGCGTAGGAGCCCACCAGCGTGCCCATGTTGATGTTGACCGCCGACGGCGAGGTCGGGTCGGTCATCTGGCGCACGTTGGTGTCGCCGCCCGACTTGGTGTCGGCCGCGCCCTGCTGCGCCATCCAGGCGATGGCCTCGGTATCGGCACCGGCCTTGTAGTGTTCCCACTTGGCGAAGGCGGCTTCGTCCGTCTCGTCGGCGATCACCATCATCAGCACGTAGGACGTGACCTCGCGGCCGGTCTTGGCCACCGCCTCGATCAGCTTGTCGGCCGCAGGCTTGAAGGCGGTGGGCGTGTTCACGCCCTTGCCGAAGCAGAAGTTGTAGTCGGCGTACCGGGCCGAGAACGCCATGCCGGCGTCGCTCTGGCCGGCGCAGATCACTTGCATCGGTGCCTGCGGCTGCGGCGCCAGACGGCAGTCGTCCATCTGGAAGTGATCACCCTTGAAGTCGGAGTGGCCCGTCTCCCAGAGGTCGCGCAGCACCTGGATGTATTCGGACAGGTAGGCGTAGCGGGTGGAGAAGAATTCGTCACCGGGCCACATGCCCATCTGCGAATACTCCGGGCGCTGCCAGCCCGTCACCAGGTTGACGCCGAAGCGGCCACCCGAAATGGAGTCGATGGTGGCAGCCATGCGCGCCACCATGGCCGGCGGCAACAGCAGCGAGGGGGCGGTGGCGAACAGCTTGATCTTCGTCGTCGCGGCCGCCAGGCCGGCCATCAGCGTGAAAGATTCCAGGTTGTAGTCCCAGAACTCGGTTTTGCCGCCGAACCCGCGCAGCTTGATCATGGACAGCGCGAAGTCCATGCCATAGCGCTCGGCCTCCAGCGTGATCTGCTTGTTCAGCTCGAACGAGGGCTTGTACTGCGGGGCGTTTTCCGAGATCAGCCAGCCGTTGTTGCCAATGGGAATGAAGACGCCGACGTTCATAAGGACCTTTCGGGGATGAAACACAAGAACCCGGCTGGTGCCCATGACAAAACACAAGAACGGCCGGCCTGCGCTTCTTTAGCAGGCACCGTGCCAATCCAATAAATCTTTTTAAATCAACAAGCTAAAAACCATATTCAGAAGTTTTTTGACCAAATGGTCCAAAATGATGCAGAAAACGGCCGACCGAACCCAACATGGGTGCGCGACCGTTCGCACACGGTGCAGACCGGCGTGCGCCGGTTGCACGAGGCTCATGAAGGGGGTTGAAGCCAGATGTTCCGTCCCCCCATGCCCCCCCGATCACGGCAACGTCAAGGGTCCACCCAGTCTGCACCGGGCTCCTCCAAAGCGGTGACGGCGGCGTTCAGGCCCGCGCCATTGCGCCGAGGGCCGGGGCTTGGTGGCTGGGTGCGGTATCCAGCTGCTGCTCGGGCGACTGGGCCAGGCGCTGCAGGGATTGCGCCACCGGCGTGTTCGCGGCCACACGCGCGTCGGCCTGCGT
>NZ_BSPB01000072.1:0-12307 GCF_030160815.1 Hydrogenophaga electricum
GGCCGCTCGGAGGGCGCGGCACACCTGCGCCTGTGGCGCGGCAGCACCCGCTGCGAAGAGCAGATCGTCGCCGGCAGCCTGCGCCCGCCGGCCACAGCGCCCCGGGGCCCGGGCCGGCGCTGCACCGTGCGGCTCAACAGCCTGGTCTCGTTCAGCCTCTCGGCCGACGACGCGGGCTGTTTCGGCGACTGGGTGTTCGAAGCCCTGGTGCCCGCCTGCAAGGTGCTGTTCTTCCGCGGCCAGCTGCCCGGCCACTGGCTGCATGGCGAGCAGGAGGTGCTGGCCCTGGGTGGCGACTACGACGTGGTGGCGCGGTATGACTGAGGCCCGCCCCCACCACCCCGCGCCGGGAACCCCCGCCGGCGCCCTGTTCGACCGCGCGCTGGGCGCCTACCTGGGCCTGGCCATCGGCGACGCGCTGGGCGCCACGGTGGAATTCATGCGCCCGCGCGAGATCCAGGCCTGCCACGGCGTGCACCGCGATATCGTCGGCGGCGGCTGGCTGCGCCTGGCGCGCGGCCAGGTGACCGACGACACCACCCTGAGCCTGGCCCTGGGCGACGCCCTGCTGCGTGGCGGCGCGGCCGGCATCGCCCGCCTGGGCACGCATGGCGACCACACCCTGGTGCACACCATCGGCCAGGGCTTTGCCGACTGGCTGCGCGCCCGCCCGGTCGACTGCGGCCACACCTGCCGCCGCGGCATCCTGCGCTTTCTGCACGAAGGAAGCCTGCAAGGCCCGCCCAACGCGGGCGACGGCGGCAACGGCGCGCTCATGCGCAACCTGCCCGTGGCCCTGGCCACCCTGGGCGACGACGCGGCCTTCCTGCGCGTGTCGCTGGCGCAGGCACGCCTCACGCACCACCACCCGCTGTCCGACGCCGCCGTGATCGGCGTGGGCCACTTGCTGCGCGCGGCGCTGGCGGGCGAAGCACCCGCCGCCTGGCACCAGCGTCTGCGCGACTGGGTGACCACCGTTCCCGCCTTCCGCTTCACCCCCTACCCGGGCCGCGCCACCGCCTACGTCGTGGACACGGTGCAGACCGTGCTGCATTTCGCCAGCGCGCACGACGACTTCGAGACCGCGCTGATCGCCACCGTCAACCAGGGCGACGACGCCGACACCACCGGCGCCCTCGTCGGCATGCTGGCCGGCGCCCGCTGCGGCGCCGCGCGCCTGCCCGCGCGCTGGCTGCACCGCCTGCAGCCGGCCACCGTGCGCGCCATCACCGACCAGACCAGCGGCCTGCTCGCCCTGGCCGACCAGCTCGTCACACCCACCCCCGCCTGACCCGGAGTCCCCCCCATGGCCCACATCGTCTTCTACGAAAAACCCGGCTGCGGCGGCAACGCCCGCCAGCGCGCCGCGCTGGAAGCCGCCGGCCACACGCTGGAACGACGCAACCTGCTGACCGCGCCCTGGACGCGCGAAGCCCTGCTGGCGTTTCTGGCGCCGCTGCCGGTGACCGACTGGTTCAACCGCTCGGCACCGCGCGTCAAAAGTGGCGAGGTGCTGCCCGAAGCGCTGGACGCCGACACCGCCCTGGCCCTGCTGATCGCCGAGCCGCTGCTCATCCGCCGCCCGCTGATGCAGTGCCGTGACGACGGCAGCCGGCTCGCCGGCTTCGACCCCGCCGCCGTGCACGCCTGGGTCGGCCTGGCCAGCCCGGTGCCGCCCGCGTCGCTCGACACCTGTCCCTCGGCCCGCCACCGCTGCCCCACGGCCGACACCCCCACCGAAGGAGCCGCCCATGCCCCTGTTTGACTACCACTGCACCGCCTGCCACGCCGACTTCGAGCGGCTGGTGCGCAGCGGCACCACGCCCACCTGCCCGCACTGCGGCAGCACCGCACTGGACAAAACCGTCTCGCGCATCGCGCCCGCCGGCAAGATCGAAGCCATCCGCCTGGCCCACCGGCGCGCCGCCGACGCCGCCGGCATGTTCAGCAACTACAGCCCGTCCGAGCGCGCGCGCCTGCTCAAGGGCAAATCGGTGTAGTGGGCCCCACCGATCTCCTGAGCTGGCTCGAAAGCCCCGACGGCGCGCCCCTGCTGGCGGCGTTCCAGCGGCGCCCGATCCGGCGCGGCCAGGCGATCAGCCGACAGACACGAACGCCACGCAGCCCCAGACCGGCCGCACCACAGCCCCAGCCACCCGCCCCCATGCCCGCCACCGCCGCCCCCAGTGACCGCTACCGCAGCTTCAAAGGCATCGATGTCGAAGGCCAGTGCCAGCGCATGATGGCGCGCATCGGCAGCCACACCGACGGTCTGGACGATCCGTTCTGGCGCTACTTCTTCCAGCGCCGCGCCGCCACCCGGGGCATGCGCTGCGACGACCTCCTGCTGCTGGCCAGCTTCGTCAACCCGATCCGCGAGCTGTTCGAAGACCAGGGCGACGACACCGGCCTGGCCTGGCTCGACCAGCTCGAAAACGAGTGCTTCTGACCCCACCGCCCAGGCCCGCTGGCGGGGCATGCCTCTTGCATCGGCAGGGCACCCCCCTTTCACGAAACCCCGACCAGTGAACGCACCGTCCGACACAGGGCCCGAAGCCTTTTTCCGCGAACAGCGCGCCGCCTTCACCCACACCCTCGCCAGCCAGGGCACCGAAGCGACGCTGCTGCAGGCCTGGGACAGCTTCGACGGCAATGTCGCGATCCAGTGCGAAGGCCAGCCCCCGGTCGACTGCGCCAAAGGCTGCGCCAGTTGTTGCGCCCTGCGCGTGACCGCGCTCGCCCCCGAAGTGTTCGTGCTGGCCGACTGCCTGCGCGCCACCGCGCCCGCCCTGCAGCGCCACGGCATCGACCTGATCGGTGCCGTGCACGAAGCCGACGCCGCCACCCGCGGCCTGGACGAGACCGCCCGCGTCGCCGCCCGCCGCCGCTGCGCCTTCGTCGTCAAAGGTGTGTGCCTCATCCACCGCGCGCGGCCCCTGGCCTGCCGCGGCCATGCCTCACACGACCGGCGCGCCTGTGCCGACGCCGCCGCCGGCCGCGTGGATCAAGTGCCCTTCTCCGGCCCGCACCGCACGGTCCGCCTGGTGCTGCAGGCCGCCCTGCAGGCCGCCCTGCGCGACCAGGGCAAAGCCTGGGGCGCCTACGAACTCAACCACGCCCTGGTGCTGGCGCTGGACCGTCCCGACGCACAGGCCGCTTGGTCGCGAGGAGAAGACCCGCTGGTGGATGCGGCGGCGGATCTGGAGTTGCGCGAGGCGATGGCGGCGGGGTTTGATGAGATGCGGCATTGACGGTGACTTCTGCCGACGGCCCCTTTTGATCAGTTCAACGCATTGCGTTGAAGGACTGTTCTGCAGCGGTTGCAGACTTCCGACGCGCACGCATCCGTGGGCGGCACCCGGCCAGGAGCGGTCTTAGCTTAGACAGCGAAGCAGTCGTTCAACGTTGCGCATCACCTGCCACGGAAGCGCGCATGGCCCGCTGTACTCGGTGAGATGGATGCGTTTGTTGGGCTTCATTTTGATTATTGCCCTATAGCCGCATTGCTCGGATAGCCGCAATCTTTTCTGGAATTAGGAAGGTGTGCTCGCCCAATCCATGTGTAAATCGCTCAATCTCATCAAGCATTGAGCTCGTAAAGTCATTGTGTCGGTAACGCAATAGTCCATTGAAAAGCATAAGCACATTGCTGAGGCCAAAGACCTTTGTTTCTCCAATAGGGAGATCGCGTTTTGCTTTCTCGAGCGCTGGACTCAGGAAGCCGGTCTTCCAAAGCACACACACAATAAAATACGAAATAGATAGGTATCCTTTCCCAGCTTCTAATCTATCAAGCAGCGCCTTCACGAATCTCTCACGCTCGTCGTCGGATTCATATGATTCGTAAACTCGAATCAGCGTTTCGAGATTGTCAGAACTAAGAGAAGCAGCATCAGGATCCTGCGCTATCAATTGATTTGCGGGAGAATCAGGTGTCCACGAGTCACTGCCTACCCCTCTCAGAGCTTTACTGCGATAGACAATATGGATGCTACCTAAGCCGCCAGTTCTCCTTCCACAGACTTGATAGCGGCGGATTTCAGCCTTTAGAACCGACGCGACCTGTTGCTCGATGGAGTCAGTAATCGCGTAAAGGTGCTCCTCTGGTTCCTTTGGGGTGAGGTCTTGCTTTGGTGCGTCGGATCGAAACACAAGGCGTTTTACGGAGTGACAATTTCCGAACTGATCGAAGAACCTAATCTGACGCGGACTGAATGCCTCTGCAGTAGAAGCAACTGGGGGATATACCCAGAAATCAAAACTCAAGTTTCGCGTTTCGTGTGGCTCAATATCGTACATGCCATACATATTCTCATGCAACACGCGAGATACCATTACCATGCCAGCTACCCGTTTGCGTCCAAGAATGCCGTATCGCAGTTCAACCCGAGGAATGCGAACTGGAACGGTGGCAATGTTAGTAACCAACATTCTTCCAACCACTTGCATAACTGGTTCATCGCCCCTTTTTCCCATATGCCACCAGCAATTTCCTTCCGGCAACTCACAAAGCTGCAGGGTGACTGTTGGAACGACGAAACCTTCGCTGTTCTTTCGTTTCTGCCATTCGTCAAAAACCCAGAAGAGGAACTTGACTGTACCGGCTATCGCACCACCAAGAGCGACGAGTACGCCGATCCATGCGCCTATAGTTACGGGATCAATCACGTTAAAGCGCCTTCTTGGCTTTGCTATTCACTTGTAAGCCTAACGCCCTAGTTAACCGGCGCCGGAGTACGATGTGCGGAGGGTACCAATACAGGCAATGAGAATGCCGAAGGCCTGCCCGTATTGGCGTCTGTGTTGAACGACCAGTTAGCCCACTTACTTTTTGCACTGCCATACATACACACTTCCCTTTACGGTAGCTCCCACAGTTGCATGGGCCACCGTTACAAGTTCGGTCTTTAGTCTGCGATTCCATCCATTGAAAGTTGTTTGTGGAACACGATCGCCGAAGTCTGGGAAATGAGTATTCAAATCGGCGTTTGTTAGCGTACCTTCGTGGTTTGCAAGAACGCGGGAGAAGAGATTTGAAAAAGCTACGCGTTGCTGTTCTTGCTGTGGTGCTTGCGGGTGTGGGGTATCGAACAGCGCCGTTAAAGCAGCTGTGGTACCACCCAGAACAACAAAATTGGCGCATAGATTGTTGGTGGCGGAGAACGCCACGCGTACCGCATCTTCGACTATGGCTTGTCGGGTGGCTGCAACAGCAATGCTCTCTCCAGGCCACTTGAGCTCAATTGCGCCGTACCAGCCTTGCGCTCCAGCCCTTCTTCCAAGAACGGCAATGTCCAGTCGCTTTTTCGTATTCGTGGGCCAGTTTGTTGGTCGTGCGGCAGTATCCGGCACAAACGCGCGTTGGGCGCTAATCATGCGAACCAGTTCAACGCGAGCGGCATCTTCTCCCACCTGATGCTCTAAGTTTTGCGCTGCTAGTTGTTGAAACCATCCGCCAAGACCTGCGGCAATCCGTTCGGCAAATTCTGTGCGTGTCATATGTTCTTTTTAGGCAAGTTAGAGGTCAGGCCCCCGTTCGTTGTGCGGGTATAAGTAAAACACGAAACTCCGCACCCGCCCACACCGAGTGACCGCTTCGCCTTGGATCCTCGTATGACCGCTCCGGGTCGAAAGCTGCCGGCCGAAGGTCGGCGCCCGAAGGACCGCATTCAGCCTTGACCCGCCCTTGAATTCCCTGCAGTGATCGGCTGCCCCGCCCGACAACTCGCTTCGTTGCAACCCTATGACCCGAACACCCGCCCGCGCTCAGCCATGTGCCCCGCAATGGTTGTGGTCTCTTCCGCCGCAACGCCGGCCTCCCGCGCGAATTCGCTCCAGCGTCGCGCTGCGCACGTCTGCGCGGGTGATGCCGACGAACCGGCCGTTGACCGACATCTGATGTTCTCGCACCCATTCGCTGTCGGGCCTGTAGGCGTGTGTGATGTCGTGGGCGCGCGCCAGCTCCCACCGGCCGCCCTCGCGCAGCAGGAACAAGAAGTTCTTGGTGTGGTCGTCGTTGTTGACGGCGAGCACGTTGAAGACCCTGCGCCGCAGGATTTGCGCCAGCGCGGCGCGATCCAGCTGCAGCGCCCAGGCGCTGGCCGGGTTGCTTTATCAGGGCGCAGACGGACCGCGCGGTAGCGCTGGCACGTTGTTTGCCCCAGGCCATAACGCAGGGCCCGTTCACGGGCCGTGTGGTGGGCTTTGTCCCGTTCGTGTCGGGTTTGTCGTTGTTTCGACAACCCCATAACGACCGAACCCGACAAGCCCTGTGGACCGGGCCCCTGCCCGGCCGGCCTCCAGGAGTGTTCCGATGCCCATTGCCACCCGACTGCGCACCCAGCGCCCGACCCGAGCCGACTGCCCGGTGCGCTGGCGCCACGACATCCCCTGGTCGCAAGACCTGCCCGACCACATGGCCCACGCGGTGGTGGCGCCGGTGCGTTTTGACGTGCTGCCGGCGCCCGACACCACGGCCGACCGCATCCAGGGCTACGACGCGCAGCACGCGCCCTGCTACCGCGCCTACCGGTACGTGCGCACCGAACTGCGCAGCGACGACGACGAGTCCTACTACGTCGCACCGGTCTACGCCGAAACGCTGGAAGCCTGGCGCCTCACCGACCAGCGCTGGCTGGTGCTGCACACGCGCGTCGACGACTACGACGCCGGCCGCGCGCGCCACCACCTGAGCGTGCAGGCGGGGATGCCGCGATGACCCGGCCGCTCCCGCCCACGCGGCCGCCCCGGTCAGGCAGGCACGCCCACCACCACCTGGCCCGCCTTGAACATGGCGACCACCGGCACTCCGGCGGCCAGGGCGAGGTCGGCCACCGCGTCGTTGGTGACCACGGCCGACAGCACGGCCCCGCCCGGCAGGGCAACCTTGACCTGGCTGTTGACGGCACCGCCGACCACGGCGGCCACCGTGCCCTTGAGCTGGTTGCGGGCGCTGAAACGCCACGGCGACTCGCCGGCCACCAGCGTCACCGACGGGGCCTTGATCACCGCCACCGCGGACACGCCGGCCTTGAGGCCCAGCGCCGCCACGCTGGCCGTGGTGACGGTGGCCACCAGGCGGTCGCCGCCGCTGATGGTGATTTCCACTTCGGCGTGGATGGGGCCTTCGACGACGGCCGAGACGGTACCGGGAAACACGTTGCGGGCGCTGATGCTCATGGCTGGATTCCTGTTGAAAGACGGAAAGACACACCCCTTTGCCGGGGACCAGGCGCCATGGTGCGCCGGGGCGTTGCGCAAAGGCAACCGCAACGCCGGTGCGAAGGGTCGGCATGAACACATCGGCCCCCAAACTCACCGGCCGCCTGCTCATCGACACGTCGATGGGCAGCTTCCTTGGCGAGCGCCGCATCCACCTGCTCGAAGCCATCGAGCGGCACGGCTCGATCCTGCAGGCCGCCCGCGCGGTGCCCATGTCCTACAAGACGGCGTGGGAAGCGGTGGACGACATGAACAACCTGGCGCCGCAGCCGCTGGTGCGGCGGACCACCGGCGGCCGCCACGGCGGGGGCACCGAGCTGACGGCGTTCGCGCGGCGGCTGATCGCCTTCTACCGCGCGCTGGAAGCCGAGGCCCAGCGCACGCTGGACCGCCTGGCCCGCAACCTGGACCACGCCGGCGTGGCCGACGCGGCCGATTTCCGCCAGACCCTGCGAAGGATGAGCATGAAGACCAGCGCCCGCAACCAGTTCGCCGGCCCGGTGATCGCCCTGACCGAAGGCCCGGTCGACGTCGAGGTGCGCATCGGCCTGGCGCCCGGCCTGGAGCTGACGGCCATCGTCACCCGCGAATCGGCCGAAGGCCTGGGGCTCGCGCCGGGGCAGGACGTGATGGCCTTCGTCAAGGCCTCGTCGATCATGCTGATCGCCGACGACCCTTGCCGTGTTTCGGCGCGCAACCGGTTTCGCGGCCAGGTCGTGGCCGTGCAGCGCGGCCCGGTCAATGCCGAAGTGGCCATCGGCCTGCCCGGCGACCAGCACGTGCTGACCGCCGTGGTCACCGACCAGAGCGTGCAGCGCCTGGGCCTGGCCGAGGGCGTGGCGGTCACGGCCGTGTTCAAGGCGTCCAGTGTGTTCCTCGTCGCACTCGACTGAGCCCCGGCGGCACGGTTCTGGCATGCCGCCCCGTATCTGCCCACTTGCCGCCCCACCCGCCATGAAGATCGCCATCGCCACCCGCCCCGACGGGGCCACCGTCGCCGGCCACGCCGGCCAGTGCCGCCACTGGCGGGTCTACACCTGCATCCCCGGCCAGCCCGTGCCGCCGCCCGAGACGGTGACGCTGGACACGGCGCAGTTGCCCCACCATTTCCGCGACGACGGGCCGCACCCGCTGCACGGCGTGGCGCTGATGATCGCGGGCAGCGCCGGCGACGGCTTTCTGCGCCACATGGCCGGCTGGGGCACCGAGGTGCTGCTCACCGGCGAGAGCGACCCGCAGACCGCCCTGCACAAGGTGCTGGCCGGCGAAGCCCTGCCCGACACGCGCTTCGACGTGACCACCACGCTGTGCAAACTGCGCGACCTGTTCTCGCGCCACTGAGCGTGGCCGGGCGGCGCGCGCCGGGCGGGAAGCCGATCAGGCGAAGCTCGGGATCTCGACCGTGACCGGCTGGTCGCCCAGCACGGCGCGGCAGGCCAGGCGCGACTTGGCCCCGACACCGACGATCGCGTCCAGGCGTTCGTTTTCCTCGCGCGTGGTTTTCGACAGGCTCTTGCGCCCTTCGGTCACGAACACATGGCAGGCGTCGGTGCAGCCCGCGCCACCGTCGCAGGCGTGCGTGAGCACGCCGGCACGGCGCAGGGCCTCCAGCAGCGTGAGGCCGCTCTCGGCGTCAAACACCCGGTCTCCGGGTTGCACGGTGAGGGCGATCGTGGGGATGGTGATGTCGCTCATGGTGGTGGTGGTGGTGGTGGTGTTGTGATGGGGGAGAGGGTGCCCAGGGAAAGCCCGGCGGCCGGACCGCCGGGCCGGAGCGGGTCAGGCCGGCGCCAGCGCCTGCGTCAGCCCGTCGGCAAACGCCGCCAGCGACAGGGGCAGGCGGGCGATGCCCTGCTCTTCCAGGAAGCGCGCTTCCATGCGCGTGGGCGCATCGGGCAGCACCGCCCAGTGGGTGTCGCTGGAGCGCTTCATGATCTGGCGCGCGAAGCTGCGCGTGAGCTGGTCGTCGAAGCGGCAGCCCAGGAACAGGAAATGCCGGCCCTTGCGGCGCTCCTGCACCACGGCCGGAATCGGCGTCTGGATGTCGATTTCCGTCAGCACCTCCACGTGGTCGCTGTCCGACACCAGGTAGTTGCCCGCCGGGCTGCGCCCGCCCAGCGGCCGGTACAGCAGCGGCACGGCGTCGGCCAGGGGCGCGTCGGTCGGCTGGTCGTCGGCGTCGTAGCTGGCGGTCCATTGGCCGAAATGTTCGGATTGCGACAACCCCTGCACCTGCCGCCAGCCGCCCTGGGGGCGTGCCTGCCGCAGCGCGGCCAGCAGCGTGTCGTCGTACCAGGTGTCCACCCACAGCGGCGCGGCGCTCGCCGCCAGCGCCCGGTGCAGCGGCGACGGTTCGGGCACGGCGGCGAAGGCGCCGTCCATGATCTGCACCACCGACTTGCGGTGCTTGAAGTTTTCGATGTACTGCGCGGCCTGCGTCAGCCGCTGGCGGATCTTGTGCGGCACGCTGACCTTGGCGGTCATCACCGCCACCAGGGCCTGCGGCGTGGCCGGCACCGGATCGCCCGCGCACAGCGCGAGCATGCCGGGGCCCAGGTAGGGGATGACGCGGCCCGCGTCGAGTTGGCGGGCGATGTCGGCGATCAGGTCGGACATGGTGTTTCTTTCAAAGGTAAATCGCCGCCCCGGCGCCGACGTTGGTGGCGGTGTCCTTGAGCGTCTTGACGATGTACTGGATCTGCGCCGGGTCCAGCCCCGTGTGCAGCGGCAGCGCCAGCGCGCGGTCGCCGATGCGGTCGGTGTCGGGCAGTGCGCCGCGCTGGCGGCCGGTGCCGTCGTGGGCGTTCATGTAGAAAAACTGCTGGTGCAGCGGGTGGCTGTAGGCGGCGGATTCGATGCCGCAGGCGCGCAGGTCGTCGATCATCTGGGTGCGCGCGCTGCGCGTGAAGCGCTTGCCCAGGTGCACCACGTACAGCATCCAGTGCACCTCGTCCACGTCTTCGGCCAGGTACGGTGGCTTGATGCCTTCAAAGCTCTGCATCTGCTGGTGGTACCAGGTCTCCACCTGCTTGCGCTGCGCCAGCCGCTCGTCCAGCCCGGCCAGTTGCGCCAGGCCAAGCGCGGCCGTCAGCTCGCTCATGCCCGCCTGCAACGGCACGCGCGCGCCTACCGACACCGAAGACCGGTCGGCCAGGCGGCGCTGGCGCAGGTAACGCAGCTCCACCGCCAGCGCGTCGTCGTCGGTCAGCAGCATGCCGCCTTCGCCGGTGCACAGCGCCGAAGGCGCGGAGAAGTCGAGCACCGACACGTCGCCGAAGGTGCCGACCATCCGGCCCAGGTAGCGCGAGCCCAGCGCTTCGGTGCTGTCTTCCATCAGCCGCAGACCGTGCGCGTCGGCCAGTTCGCGCAGTGCTTTCCAGGCGGCCGGGTGGCCATTGGTGTTGCCGGCCAGGATGGCGCGCGTGGCCGGGGTAATGCGCTGCGCCGCCTTCTCGGGCGACAGGCAGCCGCTCCAGTAGTTGATGTCGGCAAACACGGGCGTGGCCCCGGCCAGCGTGATCGCCTGCGCCACCTGGTGCCAGGTGTGCGAGGCGCAGATCACCTCGTCGCCCGGACCGATGCCCAGGGCGCGCAGCGCGATCCAGGTGCCCAGCGTGCCGCTGCCCACGGCCACCGCGTGCTTGCGCCCGACCCAGGCGGCCAGCACCTGCTCGAACGATTCGCGCATCGGGCCGTCGCTCCAGCGCCCCGAAGCCAGCACGGCCTCCAGCAGCGGTTGCGCGTCGGCGCCGCCGTCGGGCTCGCACAGGGCAATGGTGTCCATGTTCATGGGGGTTCTTTCCAGAAAGTGATTGACCTCAACGGGGCCGATGGGTGCTGGATGCCCGCCTGCGCGGGCATGACGGCAGTTGGGCAACGGCATCGCGGTCCCGAATGCCGGACGCCACCCCGTCACCCCCGCGAACGCGGGGGTCCAGACGCCACGCGGCACAACCACTGGATGCCCGCCTGCGCGGGCATGACGATCCATGGCCGGTCTTCCTGCCGTTGAGTCTGCTGGATGCCCGCCTGCGCGGGCATGACGCCAGTTGGGCAACCGCATCGCGGTCCCGAATGCCGGACGCCGCCCCGTCACCCCCGCGAACGCGGGGGTCCAGACGCCACGCGGCACAACCACTGGATGCCCGCCTGCGCGGGCATGACGATCCATGGCCGGTCTTCCTGCCGTTGAGCCTGCTGGATGCCCGCCTGCGCGGGCATGACGGCAGTTGGGCAACCGCATCGCGGTCCCGAATGCCGGACGCCGCCCCGTCACCCCCGCGAACGCGGGGGTCCAGGCGCCACGCGGCACAGCCACCAGATGCCCGCAGGGATGGGCATGACACACCAGTGAACCAATGGCACGGACCGATGGCGCTGACATGGCGGCGACGGCGGAAGCCCATGGTGTGCCGCTCAGTGCTGTGTGAGGATCAACGCCGTGGCCTCTTCGGGGCGCTGCGTCACGTGCCAGCAGTGCCCGTCCGACGCCGCCAGGTAGACGCTGCGGTGCCCCAGTTGCAGCGCGGGCTGTTCGCTGCGCATGTCGCTGGCGTCCACCGTCAGGGCGCGGATCTGGGGAAAGCGCGAGCGCCAGATCGCGACCGCGTCGCGCAGGCTGGGCGCCCAGCCCACCACTTCGCGCGCCGCCTGCAGTTGTTCGGTGCTGAGACTCATGGCGTCACTCCGCTTCGGCGATCTTGCGCGCCTCGACCGTGATGGGCAGCGGCGTGTCGGCCGCCATGGCGGGCAGGTCGAGCTGCCAGCCGTTGCCCAGCGTGACCAGGCCGCCCCACATCGCCGGGTTGGCCATCGCGACGATGGGTTCCTCCAGGTCTTTTTTCGGCACGTAGGCGCTGAGCGCTCCCTTGTTGTCGCGGCGAATCATCACTTTCATCGGTCGGCTCCTGGTGGGTCGGTCAAAAACGGGTCAGGCGCTCAGCGCCTCGGGCGCGAGCAGGGGTTGCAGCAGCGGCGGCAGGCCGGCGAGCACGGCGCGCACCTCGTCGGCGGTGGTGGTGCGGCCCAGCGACAGGCGCACCGCGCCCAGCGCTTCGTCGGCCGGCACGCCCATGGCGCGCAGCAC
>NZ_BSPB01000073.1:0-12217 GCF_030160815.1 Hydrogenophaga electricum
CAGCCAGCGCCGCACCTCGGGCGCCAGGGGCAGGCGCTCGGCGATGGCAGCCAGCGGCGCCAGCTCGATGCGGTCGGCCGCCAGTTCGGTGCCGAGGGCCCCGTCCTGCCCGTTGCGGTGGCGCACGCGCACCTGGCTGGCCGGCCAGGCCAGGCCGTCGCGGGTGCGGAAGCTGAGGTTGGGCGTTTCAAAGCCGAAACCGCCCGGCCCCCAGTCGGCCTGCGCCCGGCCCTGCACGGTGTCCAGCGCCAGGGGTTCGAGATCGGGGCCCAGCTGCACGTCCACGTCTTGCAGGTCGACGTCGGCCGTGGCGGCCTTGACCTGGCCGCGCTCGACGTCGAGCCAGGTGCGCACGGCTCCGTGGCCGGAGCGCACGGCGACGCCCCATTCGGACAGGTCGGCATAGGTCCGCAGCCGGGCAACGTCCACCCGGCCAAAGTCGGCAAACAGTTCACCGCTCCAGTGGCGCCAGACCGGTTCGCCGGCGCGCCGCTGGCTGAGGTCGATCAGCGGTTCGGTAAAGCGCCCGCGCAGGCTCAGGCGGTCGCCCCATTCGGGCGGCGGCGTGCCGTCCAGGCGCATGTCGTGGTGGCGCAGACCGTTGCGCACCACGAGTTCGACACCGGAAAGCTCCAGCGGCGCCCGGCCCTTGAGGTCATCGGTCCAGCGCAGCGTGCCGCCCTCGATCGTGAAGGCCGGCTGCCTGAAGAACCATTGGGCGGCGGCGCCGTCGTCGCCGGGACCGGACAGGTCGAGCCCGGCCACCAGGATGCGGCCACTGGCTTCGCGCCGGATGTCGAGCACGGGACGCACGATGTGCAGTTGCTCGAACCCCAGGTGCCAGAGCGAACGCGCCGAGAGCGACGCCCGCACCGCCGGCAGTTGCAGGGCTTCCCGGCCCTCGGGGTCGTAGAGGCGCACATCGCCGAGTTCCAGCGTGGGCACCAGTTCGGGCAGCCAGCCGTCGCTGCGGCGCGGCAGCGTGGTGATGCTGCCGACCTTGACGGGCACGCCCAGCGCGCTGCTGGCCCAGCGCTCCAGATCGGGGCGCCATTCGCCGATTCGCGGCACAATCCAGCCGTGCAGGGCGCCCCAGGTCAGCAGGAACAGCACCCATGCGGCCACCACCAGCCACAGCAGACAGCGGGTGGCGACGGAGAAAAACCGGAGGGTGCGCGGGGAAAGGGACCGAGTGGTAGGGTCGGCGGCTGAAGCCGGGCGCTCAGGATTCATGACTACCGCAAATTATGACGGCCAGCCAGGACCTCAACGCCCGCCATCCCGTTTCCACATTGTCAAGAAGTGTGAAGTCTTCCCCAGGAACCGTCTGCCCCGCGCTGACCGACGAACACCGGCGCGCCGATCACTCCCGCTTTGTGCAGCGGGTGCGCCGCCGCTATGAGGCCGAGCTGAGCACGCTGCCCCCCGGCACGCCGACCCGCGCCACCATGACCGACTGCCTGGACACGCTGCGCGGCCGCGGCCTGGCCATGCCGGCGGCGCTGCGCGTGCTGCGCCAGTTGGTGATGGAACGCTTGGTGGTGCTGGACTGCGAGCAGCACGCCCCGCTGGCAGACGTGACGGGCGCCGTCACCACGCTGGCCGAGATCGCGCTGGACCAGGCCTGCCTGCTGGCCTTTGCCGATCTCGACGCCCTGCACGGCGCGCCACTGGTCGAAGACAGCGGCGACGCGACCGCCCCCCAGCGGGCCCAGCTCTGGGTGATCGGCATGGGCAAGCTCGGCGCGCGCGAGCTCAATGTCTCCAGCGACATCGACCTGATCTACGTCTACGACCACGACGGCGAAACCGCCGGCAATGCCGATGGCCGCCACCGCATCAGCAACCACGAATATTTCGCCAAGGCGGTCAAGCACATCTACAGCACGGTCGGCGACGCCACCGAACACGGCAGCGTGTTCCGCGTCGACCTGGCGCTGCGGCCCAACGGCAATTCGGGCCCGAGCGTGGTCTCGCTCGCCGCGCTGGAAGAGTATTTCCTGGTCCAGGGCCGCGAATGGGAGCGGTTCGCCTGGCTCAAGAGCCGGGTGATCGCGCCCGCCGCCAGCATCCGCGACGGCAGCGCCAGCGCGATGCGCGGCCCGGTGCTGCCCTTCGTGTTCCGTCGCTACCTCGACTACAACGTCTTCGACGCGCTGCGCACGCTGCACCGGCAGATCCGCGACCACGCCGCCAAGCGCGCGGCCGGCAACCCCGGCCGGGCCAACGACGTCAAGCTCTCGCGCGGGGGCATCCGGGAAATCGAATTCACCGTGCAGCTGCTGCAAGTGGTGCGCGGCGGCCAGTTCCCCGAACTGCGCACCCGCCCCACGCTGGACGCGCTGAACCGGCTGTGCAAGGCCGGCCTGATGCCGCGAGCCACGGCCGACGCGCTGGCCGCGGCCTACGAATTCCTGCGCAAGGTGGAGCACCGCATCCAGTACCTGGATGACCAGCAGACCCACCTGATGCCCACGCGCGACGACGATCTGGCCTGGATCGCCGCCACCCTGGGCTACCCCGACGTGTGCGCCTTCCTGTGCGAGCTGGACAGCCACCGCGAAACCGTGGCGGGCGAATTCGACACCCTGCTCGGCGGCCCGCAAAAGGGCGGCTGCAGCGGCAAGGGCTGCACCAGCCGGGCCAGCGGGCGCAGCGCGGTCGAAGACCTGCAGGACGCGCTGCCGCAACTGCCCGAAGCCTTTGCCGCCAAGGTGGCCGCGTGGTGCGAACACCCCCGGGTGCAGGCCCTGCGCGAGGACGCGCGGCTGCGGCTGGTGCGGCTGGTCGAACGCACCGGTGCCTGGCTGCAGGACGGCCGGGTGACCGAGCTGGCCGCGCTGCGGCTGGCCGACTGGATCGAAACGCTGTTGCGCCGCGAGAGCTACCTGGCCCTGCTGCAGGAGCGACCGTCGGTGCACGAACGCCTGCTGCGCCTGCTGGGCGCGGCCAAGTGGCCGGCGCGCTACCTGCAGCGCCACCCCGGCGTGATCGACGAGCTGGCCAGCCGCCAGCTGATGGACGAGCGGTTCGACGCGGCCCAGTTCGAGGCCGACCTGGACGAACGCCGCGCCTCGCTCGCGCGCACCGGCGAAGACGACGAGGAAGCCCTGCTGAACCTGCTGCGCCGCGCCCACCACGCCGAGGTGTTCCGCACCCTGGCACGGGACGTGGAAGGTGTGCTCAGCGTCGAACAGGTGGCCGACGACCTCTCGGCCCTGGCCGACGCGCTGCTGCGCGTGACCACCCGCTGGTGCTGGAGCCGGCTGAAAAACCGCCACCGCGACGAGCCGGCCTTCGCCATCATTGGCTACGGCAAGCTCGGCGGCAAGGAACTGGGCTACGGCAGCGACCTCGACATCGTTTTTGTCTACGAGGACGCGCACGAAAACGCCAGCGAGATCTACGCCGCCTTCGTGCGCAAGCTGATCAACTGGCTGACCGTGAAAACCGGCGAAGGCGACCTCTACGAGATCGACACCGCGCTGCGGCCCAACGGCAATTCGGGCCTGCTGGTCACGGGCTTCACCTCGTACGAGAACTACCAGCGCGGCCGCGGCAGCAACACGGCCTGGACCTGGGAACACCAGGCGATGACGCGCGCCCGGTGCGTGCTCCCCGCCGAGGGGGCGCTGGCGACCCGCTTCGACGCGGTGCGCGAGGCGGTCATCACCGCCGAGCGCGACCACGCGGCGCTGGCGCAGGAAATCCGCAGCATGCGCGAGAAGGTGCGCGCGGCGCACCCGGTGCGCGGCGGCCGCTTCGACGTCAAGCACAGCGCAGGCGGCATGGTCGACGCGGAATTCGTGGTGCAGTACCTGGTGCTGGCGCATTCGCAGGCGCACCCCGAACTGCGCGCCAACGTGGGCAACATCGCGCTGCTGCTGCGGGCCGAAAGCGCCGGCCTGCTGCCTGCCGGCGTGGGCCGCGCCGCCGCCGACGCCTACCGCGAACTGCGCCACATCCAGCACCAGGCCCGGCTGGACGAAGCCCCCACCCAGATCGATACGCAGGCCTCGACCGCACTGGCCCAGGCCGTCCAGGCGCTCTGGCAACACGTGCTGGGCCAACCGGCGGCCGCATGAAAACCTCGCGGAGCTGGCTGCTGCTGTGCATGCTGCACGGCGTGGCCAGCATGCTGCTGTGGTGGGCCCGTGACAGCGCCGTGGACCTGCTGACCTGGCAGGCCGACGACTGGACCACCCGCCCCTGGACGCTGTGGACCACGGTCTGGGTGCACCTGAATACCCCGAACCTGATCGCCAACCAGCTCGCGCTCGGCGCCCTCACTGCCCTGGCCTGGATGATGCGACCGCCCCTGGGCGCGGCGCTGGCCTGGCTGCTGGCCTGGCCCCTGACCCAGCTGATGCTGCCGCTGTGGCCGCAGATCGGCTATGCCGTCGGCCTGGCCGGTCTGCTGCATGCGGGCACCGCGGTGATGGTGGTGTACCTGGTGGCGCAGCGCGTGCCGGTGGCCCGCGCCCGGCGCTGGGGCATCCTGCTGGGCGTGGGCCTGCTGGGCAAGCTGTGGCTGGAAAGCGCCTGGTCCTACCCCGTGATCTGGGACACCAGCAACGAGATGTCGGTGGTGCAGGCCGCGCACCTCACGGGCGCGCTCTGGGGCCTGGTGCTGGCCTTGTTCGCGATGCTCGCGAGCGACCGGGTGTCCCGCTGGCACGTGGGTTGAATCCACCCGCGCCCGGCCTGCGTATCCACCAGACACCCGGTCCGGCCGGCAGGAACCCTGCCCGCCCGGGCCCGTCCAACAGCCTGCTGTCTTCGTCCTGGAGTCCCCCATGCCCAACGCCCTGCCCCCACACGCCGCCACCCCGTCCCCGAAACCCCTGCCCGGACCGGGCCTGAAGCGCCGCACAGCCCTGGCCGCCGGTGTGACCTGGGTCGGCCTCGGTGCTGGCGGCATGGTCCCCCGATCTGCCGCCGCGGCCACCGGCAGCGCCGCCTGCCCGGCCCTGCTGACCCACACCTTCGAGCGCCTGCAAGACGAAAAACCGCAGGACCTGTGCCAGTACGCCGGCCAGGCGGTGCTGGTGGTCAACACCGCCAGCTACTGCGGCTTCACCGGCCAGTACAAGGGCCTGGAGGCCTTGTACGACCGCTTCCGCCCGCAGGGCCTGGTGGTGCTCGGGTTTCCCTCCAACGACTTCAGCCAGGAACCGGGCAGCAACCAGACCATCGCCGAATTCTGTGAAAACACCTTCGGCGTGCGTTTCCCGATGTTTGCCAAAAGCAGCGTGGCGGGAGCGCGAGCCAACCCGCTGTACCAGCAGCTTGCCCGGATCACCGGCGAAGCTCCGCGCTGGAATTTCCACAAGTACCTGATTGCCCGCGATGGCCGCACGGTGCGCAGCTACGGCAGCCGCGTGGCGCCCGACCAGCGCGATTTCCTGCGCGACGTGGAACAGGTGCTGGCGGCCAAGGGCTGAGCAGCGGCGCACACGCGAGCCCCTGCGTGCCGTTGGTCGGACGCCTGCCCCGGATGAACGGCGCGGGAACTTTCTGCCGGCGAGCCGCCTCCATGACAGCAAGGCGTTTCACACGCCGCCCCTTTTTGTCTGCGAAGCCTTCCACCGTGTGGTGGATGCAATCCCGAGGCGCTTCTCCTCCTCCTCCCTCCCTCCCTTCTTCGTTTCGGGGCGCTTCGCAGACCTTGTCTTTCCAGCCCGGCGCCGCTGGCGGCGACCGGCTTCAGTGCAGACCCGGCACCGCCTCCACCTGCCGGGCGTCGAGCATGTAACCCATCCCCCTGACCGTCTTGATCAGCGGCGCGCCCACCGCCTGGGCCCCGCCCAGCTTGTGGCGCAGGCGGGCGATCAGCCTCTCCAGGCTGCCATCGGGCGGGGCGCTGGCCCGGCCGCGCGCCTGGTCGAACAGCTGATCGCGGGTCACCACCGCCCGCGGGCACGCCAGCAACGCATCGAGCAGGCGGCATTCGGCGTTCGACAGCGGCAGCATGGCGCCCTCGGGGGTCTGCAGGTAGCGCTGCGTGCGGTGCAGTTGCCAGCCATCGAAGCGGACCACCCCCGCGCCGCTCAGCCCCCGGGGCTGGGTGCGGTCGGCCTGGGCTCGGCGCAGCACGCGCTGGACGCGCGCGGCAAATTCGACCGGATCGAGGGGTTTGGTGATGCAGTCGTCCGCACCGCTCTCGAACCCGACGATGCGGTCGTAGGACGAGGCCCGCGCAATCAGCACGACCACCGGCAACGCCGAAACGGCGCGCAGGCGCCGCAGCAGCGCCAGACCGTGGGTGTCCGGCAGGCCCAGGTCGAGCACCACCAGATCCACCGGCTCACGCGCCAGCAGTTCGTCCATGGCCGCCGCATCGCCCGCCACGCTGACGGTCATGCCGTGGCGGTGCAGGCAGGTGGTCACCCGCTGGGTGATCGCCGGATCGTCGTCCACCACCAGGACATGGGGCTGTGTGTTCATGACAGCCAGTCTAGGAAGCGGCCGGCGGGCCGTTCGCGGAAATAGACGGGTTGTCCGGGCCTTTATCGGCCCGGTGTCCGGTCAGGCCGTCGGCTGGGTGTCGACGAAGCTCTGGCGCAGCGCGAGTTTGTCGCTGAGTTTGGCCAGATTCGGGTAGGGGCCGCGCCAGTCGATGGCGGGGAAGCGGAAATCCAGGTAGCCGAGCGCGCAACCCACCGCGATGTCGGACAGGCTCAGGTGGATGCCGGAACAGAAGGGCTTGTCGCCCAGGCCCTGGCTCATGGACTTGAGCGCGCCCTGGATCTTGCCCATCTGGCGGTCGACCCAGGCCTGGCTGCGCTCGCCGGCGGCGCGCCCGGGCCAGGTGAGTTCGAGCCGCGCCAGGATGGCGGCGTCAAGCAGGCCGTCGGCCAGCGCTTCCCAGGTCTTGACCTCGGCGCGCTCGCGGCCCGAAGGCGGAATGAGCTTGCCCACCGGCGAGAGCGTGTCGAGGTATTCGACGATCACCCGCGAGTCGAACACCGCTTCGCCGCCTTCCATGATCAGGCAGGGCACCTTGCCGAGCGGGTTGGCATCGGTGATGTGGGTGTCGGCCGACCAGACGTCTTCCTGGATGAACTGGTAATCCAGCTTCTTTTCCGCCATGACGACACGGACTTTGCGGACGTAAGGGCTGGTGATGGCGCCAATGAGCTTCATGGATGACGTCGACCGGGGGGTGATGGGGGTGGCATTTTAGCCAGCGAAACCGCCGGTCGAACTGACGCCTGTGCACCGCTGGCGACCGGCTGGCGCCCAGGGGCCGAACCTACAATGGCGGGATGCGAGCTTCTTCTTCCCCCGCGGCCCCGGCGGCCACCCTGTCCCCGATTTCTGCCCTCTCGCCCCTGGACGGCCGCTACGCCGGCAAGCTGGCGGCGCTGCGCCCGTTCATGAGCGAACAGGGCTACATGCACCGGCGCGTGCAGGTGGAAATCGCCTGGTTCATCGCGCTGTCGGACGCCGGCTTCACCGAATTCGCCCCGCTGTCGCCGGGCGCCCGCACCTATCTGCTGGGTCTGGTCAAGAACTTCAACGAAGACGATGCGGCCGCGATCAAAGAGATCGAGAAAACCACCAACCACGACGTGAAGGCGGTCGAATACTGGATCAAGTCCAAGTTCGAGGCCCGACCCGAACTGGAGAAAGCCGCCGAGTTCGTGCACTTCGCCTGCACCAGCGAAGACATCAACAACACCAGCCACGCCCTGCAGCTCAAGGGCGGGCGCGACCAGGTGCTGCTGCCGACGCTGGACCAGATCATCGACAAGCTGCGCGCCATGGCGCAGGCCCACGCCGCGGTGCCCATGCTCAGCCGCACCCACGGCCAGACCGCCAGCCCCACCACCGTGGGCAAGGAAATCGCCAATGTGGTGGTGCGGCTGACCACGGCGCGCGAGCGGATCGCCGGCGTCAAGCTGATGGGCAAGATGAACGGGGCCGTGGGCAACTACAACGCCCACCTCTCGGCCTGGCCCGACTTCGACTGGGAGAACTTCAGCCAGAAGGTGGTGGAGACGCCCGAGCCGCTGGGCCTGGGGCTGACCTTCCAGCCGTATTCGATCCAGATCGAGCCGCACGACTACATGGCCGAGCTGTTCGACGCCATCGCGCGCACCAACACCATCCTGATCGACCTGTCGCGCGACATCTGGGGTTATGTCAGCCTGGGCTACTTCAAGCAGAAGCTCAAGGCCGGCGAGATCGGCTCCTCGACCATGCCGCACAAGGTCAACCCGATCGACTTCGAGAACGCCGAAGGCAATCTGGGCCTGGCCAACGCCGTGCTCAAGCACCTGAGCGAGAAGCTGCCGATCAGCCGCTGGCAGCGCGACCTGACCGACTCGACCGTGCTGCGCAACATGGGTGTGGCCATGGGCTATGCGGTGCTGGCCTACGCCTCGCTGATGACCGGTCTGAACAAGCTCGAACTGAACGAAGAGGCCCTGGCCACCGACCTGGACGCCTCGTGGGAAGTGCTGGCCGAGCCGATCCAGACCGTGATGCGCCGCTTCGGCGTGCCCGGCGCCTACGAAAAGCTCAAGGAAGTCACGCGCGGCAAGACCGTCACGGCCGAAGCGCTGCACACGCTGATCCGCAGCCTGGAAATTCCCCAGGCCGAGAAGGACCGCCTGCTGGCCATGACGCCCGGCAGCTACGTGGGCAAGGCCGCCGAACTGGCGCGCCGCGCCTGATCCTCCGCTTCACCGTCTGTCCTGAAGGAGCACGTCGCGATGGCCATCGAGCTGTACAACAAGAATGGCCATGTGTGCCTGATGTTCGCCAACCTCAGCGACGAAGGCGGTGAGGCGGTGCAGGCCAACCAGTTCCTGGTGATCGACAACGACCAGGGCGCGATCATCGATCCGGGCGGCAACATGGCGTTCAACGAACTGCTGCTGACCATCGGCCGCTTTTTTCCGCCCAACAAGCTCACCGAGATCCTGGCCTCGCACGCCGATCCCGACATCATCGCGTCGCTGGACCGCTGGATGACCAGCACCCAGGCCACGCTGTACATCTCGCGCCTGTGGGAGCGTTTTGCGCCGCACTTCTGCAAACCGGGCAAGACAGCCGGGCGTATCGTGGGCATTCCCGACCCCGGCATGCGCATCCGGCTCGGCCGCAGCGAACTCGTGGCGCTGCCCGCGCACTTCATGCACGCCGAAGGCAACTTCCAGTTCTGGGATCCGGTCAGCCGCATCCTGTTCTCGGGCGACCTGGCCGTGTCGCTGGGCACGTCGGCCGACGCGGCCAAGCCCATCACGTCGCTGGCGCCCCACCTGCCCCGCATGGAGCCGTTCCACCGCCGCTACATGGTGTCGCAGAAGGTGCTGCGGCTGTGGGCCAACATGGCACGCACCCTGCCCATCGAGCTGATCGTGCCGCAACACGGCGCCCCGCTGGCGGGCGCGGCGGTCAAGGAATTCATCGACTGGATCGGCGACCTGTCCTGCGGCATCGACAACTTCACGCAGGCCAATTACGTGGTGCCGCAGTAAGCGGCGCCGACGGCCTCGGCCCCTTTTCCGGATGAGGGATCTGCGCTCCCGCTTTCGCGGGAGGCAGAGCCTGCCGCGGCAACGCCCGCAGGCAGGCCCGCTCGCTCAGGCTTCGTGCGCCACCGCGGGACGCCGCGAGGCGATCCACTTGCCCAGCGCCAGCACCAGCAGCGCGCCGGCAACGTGGGCCACCCAGTAGAGGGCGCTGGAGATGACCGCTTCGTTCGTGGCCGGGTCGATGGCGCCCAGCTTGGGCACCCAGGTCCACTTGTCGGGATTGACGAAAGCCGGGTCGGTGACCACCATGCCGCCCGCGATCCAGCCCAGCAGCATGCCCCCCAGGGTGATGATGACCGGGAAGCGCGCCATCAGCTTGATGACGAGCTGCGAGCCCCAGACGATGATGGGGATCGAGATCAGCAGGCCCAGCACGACCAGCAGCATCGAGTGGTCCTGACCGGCGTTCTGCGCCGCGCCCGCGATGGCGATGACGTTGTCCACGCTCATGACCAGGTCGGCCACGATGATGGTCTTGATGGCGGCCAGCAGCTTGTCGCTGCCCTGGATGTTGTCGTGCCCCTCTTCATCGGGGGCCAGCAACTTGATGCCGATCCACACCAGCAGGATGGCGCCGACGAGCTTCAGGAACGGAATGTTCAGCAGCGTCATCGCGAAGGCAATCAGGATGACGCGCAACACGATGGCCCCGGCGGTGCCCCAGATGATGCCCTTGGTGCGCTGGGCCGGCGGCAGCTTGCGGCAGGCCAGCGCAATCACGACCGCGTTGTCGCCGCCGAGCAGGATGTCGATGATGATGATCTGCCCCAGCGCGATCCAGAACGGCGCGTGGGTGAGAAAGTCCAAATCCATGAGAGTCCTCGATAGGTGTCGTTATGGGTCCCGAACCCCGGCCAGCCCGGCTGTGCGTTCCCGCCTTCGGCACGGCAGGACGGTGCCAGCAGGCGCCCAACCCTTGCCTGTGTGACGATGGACACGTGGAGCGAAGGGGCGTGCGCAGCCTGACACCGACCCTGGCGGGCCTGTCAAAGGTCTTGCTCGACCCGCCGGCAGCGGGCCCGGAGCGCCGGGCGCCTGAAAGGCACCGTGGTGACGACGAACCGGACGGTCGGGGAAGACCGCAGAGCTACTCCCCTTCGAAGCGCCGATTGTAGGTGCGCGCCCGCGCGGTGGCACATCGGCGGCGTACGCAGTTCCCACAAGCGGCACGGGGTGTCGGCACCGGGAAAACCGACACCCTGGCCCGGGGTCTTATGATCCGCACCCCATGGCCGGCATCCACATTTCCGACATCGAAGCCGCGATCAACCACTGGCGCGAGCGCACGCCCTCGCCCGACGGCGTGTCGCTGGCGCCACCGGTGCACGCCCTGGCCGAGGTCTATGCCCGCCTGGTTTTCCTGCGCCACCATGAAGTGGATGAGCACGACATCCCCGACGCCGCCCGCTCGGCCTGGCTGGCCTGGGTGGACACGCAGCCCGACACCCCCTGCATCGCCATCTGCTCCACCAGCCAGGGCGACGCGCACTGCAAGGGCTGTGGCCGCAGTTTCGAGGAAGTGCAACTCTGGACGGGCATGAGCCCGGCCCAGAAACGGGTGGTCTGGCGGCGCATCACGCAGGAAGGCACGGCCTGGCGCTTCAACCGCTACGCGGAACGGGTCTCGCGGTGAGGCGCCAGGCGCTGGTTTCTTGACGGGCTGGGTCTGGCGATGCGCGGCTGGATGCCCGCCTGCGCGGGCATGACGGCGGGGACCACACAGGCAGCCCCCGGCAAACACCACGGCGGGTGCTATGCTGGCCGCATGAAACTCATCCTGACTTGGCTGCTGGCAGCCTGTGCACTGTTGATGGTGGCGTATCTCTACCCCGGCGTGCAGGTGCAGAACTTCACCTCGGCCCTGGTGGCGGCCCTGGTGATCGGGCTGTTCAACATGGTGTTGCGGCCGCTACTCGTTGTGCTGACACTGCCGGTCACCATCGTCACGCTCGGGCTGTTTCTGTTCGTGATCAACGCCCTGCTGTTCTGGGCGGCCGGCTCCATCCTCGCCGGCTTTCACGTCAACGGCTTCTGGGCGGCCCTGCTGGGCTCGCTGATCTATTCGGCCCTGATGCTGCTGGTCAATGCCGCCGTGCGCTCACTGCTTGCGCGCTGATTCCTTCATCTCTTCGCGCTGAAGCGTGTCCAGCGCCCGCAACCGGGCGTCCACGATGGCCAACTCCATGCCATCGGTACGCTCGTTCGCCGGCAGGGCCTGCGCGGTCTTGAGCCGCTCGATCGCGCCCGGGTAATCCAACTGGGCAGCCCGCGCCTCGGCTTCGGCGCGGATGGCGTGCAGACGCCGCCCCTGGGCTTGCTGCGCGCGGGCCAGCAGTTGCCAGGCCCCCGCATCGCGCGGGTGCTGCACCACCCAACCGCTCAGGCGCGCACTCACCAGCGCCGGCGCGCCGCCGGTCAAGGCGGCTTCGGCCGCGTTCAGCACCAGCGCCCGCCGGTCGCTGGACAGCGCCGCGTCACGCACCGGCAGCCAGTCGGCGTCGGCCACCGGGGCCACCGGGGTCCCCGCGGCCTTCGCCCGCGCCACCACTTCCAGCCACAGGGCGTCCAGCACCCATTGGGCTTGCGGGTCGCCCTGGGCCCGCAGCGAGCGCGCCAACGCGAGCGCGGACTGCCGCTCGCCCAGGCGCAGGGCCGACAGCGCGCCCGCATAA
>NZ_BSPB01000074.1:0-12191 GCF_030160815.1 Hydrogenophaga electricum
CGCCCCAGCCCACCCCCCGCCCCGGTGGCCGACGCAACACCGCACCGGCAGGAAGCCGTGGCCGCGCCCAAAGCGCCGGTATCTGCGCCCGCATCGGCCGCCGCGTTCGCAACCACCTCCCCACCCGCCGAACCGCCGCCCGCCCCTTTGGCGCTGGTGGAAACCGTGGCAATGGCCGCCAGGCCGGCGCCCAGGGCCGTGGCCGAGCCGCCCGCGGGGCCGGTGGTGCCGCGTTTCAGCGAAGTGCAGCCCACGCTGGCCCGGCTGACCCGATCGATGCAGAGCGGCCTGGGCGTGCAGGTGGCGCAATGGATCCACCCCACCTTCCGCAACACGCGCGAAGCGCAGGCCTTCGTCTACGCCTTTCAGGACCGGCTGGCGGGCTACCGCGTGGCCGACATCCCGCTGATGACGACGCGGAGCTGGGAAAGCGGTGACCGGCTGGTGGTGGACATGCAACTGCAGTTCCGCGTGGAAGACATGGGGGGTTCGCAGAGCCAGCGGCCGATGAATGTGCAGGCGCACTTCGTCCAGCGCGATGGCAAGGCCACCCTGGTGCAACTGATGGTGCCGTCGCGATGAGTGTTTCCGTTTCTCCCCAGGCGGCCATGGGCCCGAAGCTGCTCGGCGGGCTGGCGCTGGTGCTGGCCCTGTGGCTGGGCTGGCAGGCCTGGGTGCGCAATCTCGACGAAGCCTGCCGCCTGAACGAATGGCCGTATCTGGCGCGCTGCGCCACCCAGCACGACGCCCCGCCGGCAGCGCAGGCCGCCGCCTTGTTGCAGCGGCTGGCGGACAACCCGGGCGATTCCAGCGCCGCCGTGGCGCTGGCCGTGCTGGCCAGCGAGCAGCCCGACGGCCGCGTTGCGGGGGTGGACGCCGACGCCGCGCTGGACGCGGCCCTGAAAGCGGCGCCGCAGAACGGCGCCGTGCTGAGCCTGCAAGCCAGCCGCGCGCTGCGCCAGCAACAGTGGACGCAGGCGCTGGACCCGCTGATCCGCCTGACCCAGTTCCACCAGAGCAACGCCGCCGCCAGCCTGATCGGGCAACTGATGGCCAACGCCGCGCAGGCGCCCGGCCTGCAGCAGGCCCTGGAAGCCGCCGCCCAAGCCGACGGGCGCTGGCTCGCCCGCGTGATCTACCAGATGCCCAAGGACAAGATTCCGGTGGCCCACGCCATGCCGGCGGTGGCGCAGGCCATGGCCCATGGGCGGCTGGACACGGCGCTGGGGCGTTTTCTGATCCAGCGCCTCAAGGCCGACGGCCAGTGGCTGGAGGCCTACGGCGTGTGGCAACACCTGTGGAACCGGCCGCTGGCGCTGCTGTTCAATGGCGACTTTGAACAGGCCTTTCTGCCGGGCGGCTTCGACTGGGAACCCGGCCAGAACAACGCCCACCGGGCCGGCGCACAGGTGATGCGGGCTGGCCGCAGCGACCGCGGCCAGGTGCTGCAGGTGAGCTTCACCGGCCGCCCCATGGCCGCCTACGTGGTGCGCCAGGACATGCTGCTCACGCCGGGCATCTACCGGTTTTCGGGCGACTACCGCGTCAGCGACCTGCGCAGCCAGCAGGGCCTGGCCTGGGTGTTCGCCTGCGCCAGCGGCAACCGGGAAATTGCCCGCACCGCACCGATGCTGCCCGAAGGGCGCAACTGGCAGAGCCAGACGCTGGACTTCACCGTGCCGCCCGACTGCGGCCTGGGCGTGACGCTGTCGCTGCGCACGCAAGCCCCCTACGAGGCCACGGCCGGCATGCGCGGCGACGCGCTGTTCGACCGCCTGCGGCTGGAACGCCGGGAAGGAGGCAGCCCGCCATGATCGACCTGCACAGCCACATCCTGCCGGGCATCGACGACGGGGCCAAAACACTGGCCATGGCGCTGGAGATGGCCCGCATGGCGGTGGATGACGGCATCCACACCATGGCCTGCACGCCGCACATCTACCCGGGCATGTACATGAACGACGGCCCGGGCATCGAGCGGCACCGCAACAACCTGCAGCGCGTGCTGGACATGCAGGGCATCCCGCTGAAGCTGGTGGTGGGTGCCGACGTGCACCTGGTGCCCGGCCTGCTCGACGGGCTGCGCGACGGCCGCATCCCGACCCTGCACCGCACGCGCTACTTTCTGCTGGAGCCGTCGCACACGACGCCGCCGCCGCGCTTCGAGGATTCGGTGTTCGACCTGATCGCCGCCGGTTACACCCCGGTGATCACCCACCCGGAGCGCCTGACCTGGGTGGAAAACCACTACCCGGTGTTCCTGCGCCTGATCGAACAGGGCGCCTGGATGCAGGTGACGGCCGGGGCGCTGACGGGCATGTTCGGCCCACGGGCGCGCTACTGGGGCGAGCGCTTCCTGAACGAGGGGCACACGCACATCCTGGCCACCGACGCGCATTCGAGCGGGCGCCGTGTGCCGGTGCTGTCGGCGGCAGTGGCCATCGCGGAGCAGGCGCTGGGCAAGGAAGAGGCGCTCAATCTGGTGGTCAACCGGCCCCGGCTGATCCTGGAAGACGTCCCCCCGGACGCCATTCCTTTACCTGAAACAGCAAGCACACGCCGTAACGGTTTGAAAAACTGGTGGAACCGGTTGTTGCATCGCAAAAACTGAGTCTTAGAATGAACTTATGGCCGGAACCTCCACTTGACCGGCATGTCCCATGCAGGTACAGTGGTCTCGACTTTGCACTTTTTTTTGGGGGTGGGAAATGAAGAAATTCGCAATCGCTTTGATGGCCATGGCCGCTTCGGCTGCCGTGATGGCCGAATCCAAGCCCTACGCCACGGTGACCTCGGTCTCCGGCGTGGTGACCGTGGCTGACAAGAGCCAGATGCTCAACGCCAAGCCCGGCATGGTCCTGAGCCAAGGCTCTTCCGTGCTGACCGGCAGCACCGGCATCGCCACGGTGCAGTTCGCCAGCGGTTGCGCCGCCACCGTGAAGCCCGGCCAGATGCTGGCTGTTCAGGAAGCCGAATGCTCGGCCTCCCACGCCCGCGCCACCGCACCGATGGTCATCGGCGGCGGCAGCAGCGCTGCCACCGGCGGTGAAGGCCTGAGCGGCATGAGCACTGGCGGCATGATTGCCATCAGCGGGCTGACCATCGTGGCCCTGCACGAACTCACCCGCGGCAAGTCCAAGAAGCTGAGCGGCGAATAAGCCCTCAGGTGCTTGGCACCCCAAAAAGGCTCCTTCGGGAGCCTTTTTTTGTTGCAGATCTACCATCCCGCACCGAAGCGGAATGTGCACAAAGTCACGGTCAGCGCGGCCAGAGCACCCACAGTTGCAGCGGCTGCTTGAGCGCCGCCGCCGTGAGGTAAGCGGGCTCGTGCCACTCCCCCCAGCCGGTGAACAGGTCGGCCCGCACAGCGCCCACGATGGCGCTGCCCGTGTCCTGGGCCAGCACCAGCTTCTGTTCGGTGAGCGTGGGGCCCGGCGTGGCCAGCCACACCGGGGTGCCGTAAGGAATGCTCTGCGGGTCGACCGCGATGGAGCGCCCGGGCGTCAGCGCCACCCCTTGCGCCCCTTTGGGACCAAAACGGGCGTCCAGTTCGGACAGGACTTCTTCGCGGAAAAACACGGTGCGGGGGTTGCGCCAGAGCAGGTCGTTGACGCGCGCCGGGTTGGCACGGGCCCAGGCCCGGATGGCTTCCCACGAACCTTCGCGGATGGCGCCCTGGTCCAGCAGCCAGCGGCCCACGCTCTGATACGGGTGGCCGTTGTGGCCGGCAAAGGCCAGGCGCACCTGGCGGCGCTGGCCGTCGGGTTCGGTGATGTTGATCCGGCCGGAGCCCTGGATCTGCAGCACCAGCGCATCGATGGGGTCGGCCAGCCAGGCAAGGGCGCGGCCGCGCAACGCGACCTGGGCCGCTGGCAGGGTGTCGATTTCCTGGCGGCTGTACCAGCGCTGCCCGCTCAGACCCGGAGGCGGCGCGTACAGCGGCACCCGGTAGGTGGCCGAGGGTTGGCGGCTGGCGTCGAGCACGGGTTCGTAATAGCCCGTGAGCAGGCCGGCGGGCGGGCTGCCGTCGGTTTCGGCGACGCGGTAGGGCTGAAAACGCCGTTGCACCCAGGCCTGCTGTTCGGCCAGCGAGGCGATGGAGAGCTGGCGCACTTCGGTGCACAGGCCGAGCTGGCCGGGCATGCCGGCCGCATTGGGCCGCTCGCAGCCCTTGAGCCAGGCGTTCCAGGCGTCGTAGAGGTTGTCCTGGCCCCAGCCGGGCAGATCGGCCCAGCGCACGGGCAGCCACAGGCTCTTGCCGCGCGGGATGGCGGGCGGCAAGGGGCCGTCGTCGGCCGGAACTTGTGTGCCGCCGCCCACTCGTTCAGGGTGCGGGGTGGGTTCGGGCAGCAGCGCGCAAGCCGCGAGGCTGCCTACAATGCCCGCGACCAGCAGGGTGCGCCCGACACGGCGCCAGCCTGATTCCGTTTCCCGGGGTTGCCCGCCAGCCTCTTTGCCTGTTTGCCTGCCCATGCTCTTGTTGTTGGTTGAAGCGCTGCTGGCGCTGGTGTTGCTGATCTTCATCGTGTGGTGGACCATGTTCTCCGGCCGCAAGCAGGGCGAGGTGCCCGGTGGCGATACGCGCGAAACGCCGTCAGGGTCCGCGCCGCCGGCACCGCCGGACCACGAGCCTCCACGGACCTGAAACGCGAGGCCGGCCCTCACAGACCGCGCAGGGCATTGGCGAGTTCCACCGCGGACTTGACGTTCATCTTGTCGAACACGCGCGAGCGGTGCACTTCCACCGTGCGCACGCTGATGTTGAGCCGGTCGGCAACCAGCTTGTTGGGCAGGCCTTCGATCACCAGGCGCATGACGTCGCGCTCGCGGTCGGTCAGGCTGTCGACCCGCTGGCGCATGTTCTGCACGGCCTGGCGCTCGGACAGCACCTGGGCCGAACGGTCGAGCGCCTGTTCGACACGGTCGACCAGGGCGTTGTCGGAAAACGGCTTTTCGCAGAAATCGAAGGCACCGCGCTTGACCGCGTCGACCGCCGTGGGCACGTCGGCGTGGCCGGAGAGGAAGATCACCGGCATGGCCGCCTGCCAGGGCAGTTGCAGCAGCTGCTCGAACAGCGCCAGCCCGCTCATGCCGGGCATGCGCACGTCGAGCAGCAGGCAGGTGGGCACATCGGGCTCGCGCGCGCCGGCCTGGATGTCGGCCCAGAAGGCTTCGGCGCTGTCGAAGCCGACGGACAGCAGGCGCCGCGTGCGCAGCAGCCAGGCAAGGGCCTCGCGCACGCCAGCGTCGTCATCGACCAGGTAGATGCGGGCGTCGGTGTGCGGCGTCATGCCTCTATATTAGCGAGGCGCCCCGCCCCATCGGGGAGGCCCAACCCCACCCTCTGCCCATGACACCTCTCGAAGCCCGGTTTTGCACCGAATGCCAGCTCGATCCCACCCGGGTCGGCGGTGGGCTGCTCAGTGACGATCCGGTGATCGAACGGCGCAGCCCGGTGCGCATCGCGGGCGCAGGCTTCGACGACCGGCGGCCTGTGCTGGCGCAACTGGAGGCGCTGGAGATCACCGAACCGGCCCGGTTCGCGAACGCGGTCATCAAGCTGGCGAACGCCTATGCGCTGGCGAAAAGCGCCGGCATTGCGCAGGTGGTGCACCCCGGCTTCGAGTTCCTGCCGGACGACTGCCAGGTCGGCCCCGTGCGCTTCGTGACCCGGTGCAGCGCCGGTGCGCGCGTGTTGCAGAACAACTTCTACTACACCCCGCCGCTGGCGCCGTTGTACGCCCGGTGCATGCCGCTGCGCCGGGCGGTCGACGCGTTGGGTGCCTGCATGACGCTGCCCTGCGGAGACCGGGCGCCGCCGCCCGCCGACGATGCTCACCTGTTCATCCACCTGAGGGCCGGCGACGTGTTCGGCGAAGGCGTGGTGCACCCGCTCTATGCCCAGCCGCCGCTGGCCTTTTACCAGCGCGTGCTGGCGGCGCGGCTATGGTCGCGCGTGACGCTGGTGCGCGAGGACGACCGCAACCCGATCACCGCCCCGCTGATCGGCACGCTGCAGGCGATGGGCATACCACTCCACCAGCAAAGAGGCACGTTGCGCGAGGACCTCGAAACCCTGCTGACCGCGCGCCACCTGGTGATCGCCCGGGGCACGTTCATCTACCCGCTCCTGATCTGGTCGCGTGCGCTGCAGCAGGTTTATGCCTTTGACAGTTTCAGCGCCAGCGAATGGTGCTTTTTTCCGGCGGAGCAATACATCGCCCTGCGCGAGCGCGACGGTGACGGTCTGCCGGCCGACGCGGCGTTCCAGGTCCGGGTGCTGCGGGACCGGACGGGCCGCTACCGCGAACAGGTGCTCCGGCGCTGGCAGAACAGCCCGGCGCAGCGGCAGATGATGCTGGACTACCCGGTGACCGACATCAGCGGCTAGGCCGCCGGCAGCGTGAAGCGGAAAACGGTGCCGCGTGGTTCGGCGGGCTCGTGGCTGAGCGCGCCGCCGTGCTGCTCGACCACCGTGCGGCACAGCGACAGCCCCAGGCCCATGCCTTCGGTCTTGGTGGTGAAGAACGGCGTGAAGAGCCGCTCGACAACATCGGCGCTGAGGCCCTGCCCGTGGTCGGTCACCGCAAACTCCACCCATTGCTTGCGGGGCGGCAGGCCCTCGCCTTCGGCCGGCGTGCCGCCCAGTGCACGCACGGTGCGCACCGCGATGCCCAGCACGCGCAGGCCGGAGCGCAGCGGCGGATCGCCGTCGGGCATGGCCTGCATGCCGTTGCGCGCGAGGTTGAGCAGCACCTGTTCGACCATGGTGCGGTCGCACGCAACCGCGGGGCACCCGGGTTCGATGCGGACCTGCACGCGAACGCCAATTTTTTTGGATTGCAGGGCCAACAAGGGCTGGATGGCGTCGATCAGCAGGGCCGGCGGCACGGCTTCGCGCGAACGCTCGCGGCGCCGCACGAAGTCGGCCACGCTGCGGATGACGCGGCCCGCGCGTTCGGCCTGCTCGGCAATGCGGCGGATGCCTTCGCGCAGTTCGGCCACCGGCACGGCATCGCCATCGGCCAGCAGGTTGAGCGAGCCGGTGGCATAGCTGGCCATGGCGGCCAGCGGCTGGTTGAGTTCGTGGCTCAGCAGCGACGCCATTTCCCCCATGGTGGCCAGACGGGCGGTGGCCTGCAGCCGCTCCTGCGAGGCGCGGTTGAGTTCTTCGGCGCGGCGCTGCTCGGTCTGGTCGATGACCGCGCTCATCCACCCGGTCTGCACGCCGCGCGCGTCGATCAGCGGCGCCTCGATGATGAGCACCGGCACGCGGGTGCCGTCGCTGCGCTGGAACACCGATTCCCAGCCCTCGCGGGGCAGCGCCTGGCCGGCCAGGCGCACCGCCTGGCGCTGCTGGTATTCGCCCACCAGTTCGGGCGGCCACCAGGGCGCGGGCAGTCCGCTGCCAATGAGCTCTTCGGCGCTGAAGCCGACGATCTGGCAGAAGGCGGGGTTGACGTAGGTGACGCGGCTGTCCATGTCGCGGGCGCGCAGGCCGGTGACCAGCGAGTCCTCCATGGCCTTGCGGAACGCCAGCGCTTCGGCCAGTTCGGTCTCGGCCTGCTGGCGGCGGCGGATGTCGCGCCCGAGCAGGAACAGCACCGCCAGCAGCGCCAGCGACAGCACCCCCACCACGGCGGTGAGCACGTTGGGGAACAGCGCGTAGGCCACACGCGGGCTTTCCAGACGCACCATCAGCGTGTGGCCCTGCAGGTCGAGCAGGCTGTTGGCCACCAGGGTGCGGCGCGTGCTGGTGGCGGTGCTGTAGAGCGCCAGGCGGGTGCCGTCGGCTTCGGTGAACGCGAGGCCGCGGTTGCGGATGAGGTTGCGGCTGGTCAGCTCGGACAGCAGACCGGGCAGCGAATAGGTGATGACGGCAAAACCGCTGGCAGCCCCGGCCCGCACCACGGGCATGCACATCTCCATGAGTTCCATGCCCTGGCCGCCGCTGAGCGGCCAGAAATAGCTGGCAGCGAACGCCGGGCCCGAAACCCGGCGGGCGCTGTCGCAGGCCTGGCGCACGTCGACCAGGGCCTGGTCGCGCGGCAGGGCGCGAAACAGATCGGGCTGGAAGGTGGAATCGCGCGCCGCGAGCAGGCGCAGGGCGTTGTCGCGCCACTCGATGCGCACCATTTCCCGGTGCTGGAACAGCACCTCGGCCGCCGCATGCTCCCAAGCTTCGGGGGTGCCCGCAATGTGGTGCAGGGACTGCAGGGTCTGCACGTTGCGCAGCAGGCCGCTGCGGATGTCGCTGGAGAGCGCCGCGGCATCGGCTTCGAGCGCCGTCTGGTCCCTGCTCTGCTCGTACTCGGTCGCCAGGAACACCAGCACGGCCAGCAGCACCAGCACCAGGGCCAGCAGCAAGCCCCACAGGAGCCAGCGGCGCGAGCGGAAAAACAGCTTCATGCCCGGCCCCGGGCAGCCCGCGCGCCGCGCCTCACAGTTGGCGGTGCTGCAGGGCGGGCAATTGCTGGCGCACCTGGTGCAGGCGCTCGATGTCGATGTCGGCCAGCACCACGCCCGGGCCGGCCGATTGCAGGGCGAGCACTTCGCCCCAGGGGTCGATCACCATGCTGTGGCCCCAGGTGCGGCGGCCGTTTTCGTGCGTACCGCCCTGGGCGCTGGCGATGACGAAGGCCTGGTTTTCGATGGCGCGGGCACGCAGCAGCACCTCCCAGTGCGCCTGGCCGGTGGTGTAGGTGAAAGCGGCGGGCACCAGCAGCACGTCGGCCGCGAGCACGCGGTACAGCTCGGCAAAACGCAGGTCGTAGCACACGCTCTGGCCCACGCGCCAGAGCTGGCCGGATCGGTCCTGCATGTCGAAGGTGGTGGGCGTGTCCCCGGCCTTGAGCACCGCGGCCTCGTCGTAGGCTTCGCGGCCGTTGTCGTAGCGGAACAGGTGGATCTTGTCGTAGCGGCTGACCTTCTTGCCCTTGGAGTCGTAGCTCAGCGAGGCGTTGGCCGCGTGCTGCGGATCCTCGGTGGCCATGGGCAAGGTGCCACCGACGACCCAGAGCTTGAGGTCGCGCGCCGCGTCGGAGAGAAAGTCCTGCACCGTGCCCAGGCCGGGCTGTTCGGCCAGCAGGAGCTTGTCGGTGTCCTGGTGGCCCATGAAGCAGAAATACTCGGGCAGCACGGCCAGCTCGGCGCCGCACTGGGCGGCCTGGCGCAGCAGGCGCAGGGCTTCACTGAGGTTGGCGTCGAGGCTGATGCCCGACACCATCTGGATGGCGGCAACTTTCATGGGCGACTCCTGATGATGGCCGCATTGTGCCGCCTCAGCGCGATGCGGGTGGCGGGGCGCCCGGCGCAGCCGCTGCGGCCGCCGCCGGCACGCTGCGCTCCACCTTGTCGACCTTGGGGTCGGCCCAGTGACCGGTGATGCGGAATTCCTGCGTGGCCGCCGACTGCAGCGGCTGGCGCAACAGGAACTGGGCAAAGAAGGTGCCCAGGCCCACGGCCGGGTTGATGGCGGTGGCGATCAGCGAAGCCGTGCCGGCGTTGAGTTCGGGCACGACGACGACCTTGAGGTCCTGCGTTTCGCGCGCGATGTCGGCCTGCCCCTCCATCAGCACGGCGGCGTTGACGCCCTTCATCTGCAGGTTGTTGGTGGCGACCACGCCCTGGGTGAGGCTGGCGTCGCCGCGCACGAAGTCGAAGGCAAACCCTTCGGAGAACACGTCGCGGAAGTCCAGCACCAGCCGGCGCGGCAGGGCCTGCAGGCTGAGCACCCCCAGCAGCTTGGCCGCGCCGGGTTCGACCTTGAGGAACTGCCCGGACGCGATGTCGGCCTTGAGCTGCCCGGACAGGCTGGGATAGTCGATCTTGAACGGCGAGCCCAGCCAGCCGATGTTGCCTTCGATGCTGCCCCGGCCTCCGCGCACGGTGCCCTCGCGGCCGAAGCGCGTGAGCAGCTTGCCCGAGTCGGCGATGTCGAGCCGGAAGTTCAGCGCCATGCGCCGCTGTTCGGAGGCGCCGGTGGCGACCCAGTTGCCCGTGGCGTTGAAGCTGGCCTCGGGCACGGCAAAGTGCAGGCGGTTCAGACGCCACTCGCGGTTGCGGGGGCCGCCCCGGTTGACGGCCTCGATTTCCACCCGGCCCAGACGCCGTTCGTCGAGCACGAAATCGTCGACCGCGATGTCCAGCGCGGGCACGCTGCTGGGTTGCTGCAGGATGGCCTCGACGTCGCTGGCATCGGCCGGCGCCAGCACCAGGCGCGCCAGCCGGGCGTACACGCTGCCCGCCCCCGCGGCTCCCCCACCGCCGGGCTGGCGGTATTCGACGTAACCATTGAGTTCGCGGGCGTCGATGTTGGCGCGCCAGAGCTGGTCTTCGCGCGAGCCACCGATGACCACGTCGCGGAAGGTCCGCCCGTCGACCGTGACCCGGTCGGCGGACGCGGCCAGCACGGTGGGCAGGTAGGCCTGACCGTCGGTGGCCGCAGCGGCCCGGTCGGCGGTCGCGGCGCCGGCTTCGGACGGCGGTGCGCTGTCGAGTTCGCTGAACACGCGCTGCCAGGCGTCGACGTCGATCTCGCGCAGCCGGGCATTGGCCAGCACGCCCTGCGGCGGCACGGGCGCGGCCTCGTCGGCGGCCAGCCCGAGCCCGATGCTGCCGCGCAGCACGCGCGATACCGGGGTGGTGACGTCGCGCTCGTAGCGCAGGCTCAGGTGCGAGGCCCCGCTGGCGCCCAGATCCACGGACATGCGGTCGGTGGTGGCCTCGGGCGCGTCGTGCGGCCCGCGGAAGGCCAACACCTCGTTGCGGTAATGCAGGGGCAGCGCTGCGGCCGGCGCCTTGTCCAGCGGCGCGGGCAGGGCAAAACCCATGCCCTGCAGGCTGCTTTGCACGTCGACTTCGGCCACACCGCCGCGGAAGGCCAGGCGCGCGGTGTAGGCCGCGCTGCCCTGGGCCTTGGCGAACAGCCGCGAAACAAAGCCGAGCTGGCCGTCGCGCAGGCCTTCGGCCGTGGCCGTGCCCTGCCCGCTGAACAGCAGGCGCGCCGGGCCACCGGCCGGGTCGGGCTGCATGCCCCCTTCAAAGCGGGCCTCGCCGCCGTACAGGCGCGCCCGGCCACCGGTGACCTGGAAGCCCCGCTCGCTGAAGGCCAGGCTGCCGGTGGCGTTGGCCATGAGGGGCGAGTCGGGCGTGATCTGCACGTCGTTGCCGGTGAACTGCGCCGTGCCCTTGACCTTGCTGTGCCGGAGATCGTCGATGGGCAGCTGCAGGTCGAAACGCACGTCGGCCGGGCCGGTCATGCGCGCCTGGGTGAGCGCCTCGCCGGTGAGCGTGTTCAGCGGCGTCTTGCGCACCATGTCCAGCACCTCGCCGGCCGGGCCCCGCGCGTGGGCGCTGACCTGGACGGTGGGCGCGTCGACCAGGTTGGCGATGGTGATGCGGCCATCGGTCAGGCGCACCTGGGGCGCGCCTTCGACGCCCGACTGCACCTGCGTGAGCTGCAGGCGCTGGCGGTCGAGCACGAGCTGGGCGTCCAGGCCTTTGAGCACGTGCCAGGGCGCTTCGCCGGCTTCCTGCAGGAACGGGGGCACGAAAGCGAAGTCGACGCCCTTGAGCGCAGCGCTGATGCGGAATTCGCCCCGCGTGCCCGGCAGGTCGAACGGCACGTCGTAGACGTCGCCCTTGATGCGGAAATCCACCTGGCCGGCGCCCCCGCCGCGCACCGCCTCCTGCACGTAGCGGCGCACCTCGGGCGCCACCACCAGGGGCAGGTAGCGGTGCACGCGGGAGGCGTCGGCCCGGGTCAGGCGGGCGGTGAGGTCGAGAATGCCCGGAAAGCGCGAGCGCGCCGAGCTGGTGGCGGGGTCGGCGGTGGTCCAGTGGGCGCTGGCCGTGCCCTGGGCATCGGCATTGGACAGGCTGGCGTCTTCGAGCCAGACGTCGATGCGCTCGCCGGCCACACTCCAGCGCAGCCGGCCGCGCAGGCTGTCCAGCGCCAGGTTGGGGTCTTCGAACACGTCGGGCAGTTGCAGCACGCCCTGGTCGATGGACAGGTCGGCCCGGCCGCCGTTCTGGTCCAGCTCGAAGCGGGCCGTGGCGCCCTGCACGCCGGGCCGGCCGGGCACGGGGTGGTCGCCGAACTGCGAGCGCTCGCCGCTGGGTTTGCCCGCCAGCGCCAGCCCGACGACACGGCCGCTGGCGCGGTAGCTCAGGGGCACGGCAGCGGCCGT
>NZ_BSPB01000075.1:0-12160 GCF_030160815.1 Hydrogenophaga electricum
GCTGGGCACGCTGGTCCAGCACCTTGAGCAGGATGATGACCCAGGTGGTCAGCGACATGATCAGCAGCACGGCGGCCACGCAGCGCGTGACGGCATCGCCCTGGGTCCACACGTGGGCCAGGCCGGAGGAGGCGAAAGAGGGGTTCATGGCGATCCTTGCTAAAAGGGCATCCGGGCCGTGGCGACCGGCTCACTGAGGGGCATCGAAACGCACCGGCACCAGCACGGGCAGGCGCTGCGGCACCCCGTTCACGGTGCCGGGCACGAAGGTCCATCGCGGCACCACGTCCAGCGCCGCCCGGTCCAGCCGGGGAAAGCCGCTGGAGGTCTCGACCTCCACCTGGTCGACCGAGCCGTCGGCGCGCACCCACACCTTCAGCACCACGGTGCCGTGCTCCATGCGCCGTTCGGACAGCCGCGGGTAGACCGGCAGGGGCCGGTACAGGTAGCGGGCATCGCTGGAAGGCAGCACCACCTGGGGTGCGGCGGGCGTTGCAGGCGCCGGTGTGGGGGCTGAGGTGGCCGGCGGGGCCACCACCACGGCGGAGGCGGAGGCGGGATTGGCCGCAGACGGGGGCACGGGCGCCACCCGCGGTGCGCGGTCCGGCTCGGCATCGGCCGGCACGGGTGGCAAGGACGTTGCGGGCACGGGTGCAGGCGGCGCAGGCACCGGGCGCGGGCGGGCCGGCGCCGCTGGAGGTGCCTGCGGCAGAGGCCGGGACGCTGGTGGCGGAGCGACCGCTGGCGCAGGCGGTGACTCCATCAACTGGGCCAGTACCTGCACCGGCACCACCACCTCGGCCGCCCGGTGCAGCAGGCCGGTCTGCAGCGCCCAGAGCACCCCCCCGTGCAGCAGCACCACCAGCAACACCACCGCGTTGCGCCGACTGAACACCATCAAGCCCTTTCTGGTTGCGAAGGCCTGCACGCCCGTCGCAGACCGCTTTCCGGACTGTAGCGAAAAGCCCGGCGGATCCTGCACCGGTCAACGCTTCGCGGATGCACGCGCCCGCTCCAACCGTTCGACCAAGGGGTTGACGCCCGCGTCGTACATGGCCGTGAGCATCCAGCGCACCAGCCAAGGGGTTTTTTCGGGCGTCCCACCCGTCACGGGTGGTGCGGGGTCGTACTCCATGTCGAGCATCACGCCCTGGGTGTAGCGCTGGCCCCAGTTGTCGTTGAGCAACGCCAGCGACATGTCCATGCCGGCGGTGACGCCGGCCGAGGTCCAGTACTTGCCGTTGACCGTGTAGCGCTCGTGGGCCGGGATGGCCTTGTACTTCTGGAGAAACTCTTCTTCGCGGTACCAGTTGGTGGAGGCGCGCCTGCCCTCGAGCAAACCGGTGGCGCCGAGAATCCACACGCCGGTGCAGATGGCGCCGGTGTAGGTGGTACCCCGGTCGATGGCACGGATCCAGTCGAGCACCCGCGGGTCGTAGGCCGCCTCGATGGTGCCGGTGAAGCCGCCGGGAATGATCAGGATGTCGAGCTGCTTCACCTCATCGATCACCGTGTCGGGGATGACCTGCACCCCCATCACGGTCTTGATCGGCCCCGGCTTCACGCCGATCAGCCGTGTGGTGGCGCCGGCCTGGCCCAGGATGTAGCGTGGCCCCATGAAATCCAGGTCGTTGACGCCGTCGTAGACCAGGATGCCGATCTGGCGGATCGGGTGCTTGGGCTTGCCCAGGATCGCGTCCATGACCCAGGCATGGTTCTCGGGGGTGATCTCCTGCGGCAGTGGCACCTTTGGCGTCGCATCATCTACCGACAGCCGCTCGATCGGCGGTGGCGGACGATGCGGCGCGGGCTGTTCTCCGCAGCCGCACAGGGCCAGCGCACCGGCCAGCGCGGCGATGCCCAGGCCGCGCATCACCCCCGGCGTTCCGAAGCGTTGCGTCAGGGTGTTCGGCCGCATCCGGGGATTCATCGGTCGACGGCGGGCCGGGTGCCCTGGGCCTGCGCCAGGGCCGCGCGGACCTGCGGCGTGAAGTCCTTGAACATGTCCGAGACCATGGCGGTGACGGCCGGCGGCGCGGTGTGCGGTGTGCCCGCGTTGAACGGTGGCTCGGGCGCGTACTCGGCCAGCAACTGCATGGTCTGTGCGTAGGCGGTGTCGCGCAGCATGGCGACGATGGCCAGGCCCAGGTCCAGGCCCGCGCTCACACCGGCGCCGGTGATGCGGTTGCGGTCGTGGACCACGCGCGCGTGGACCGGCGTGGCGCCGACGTCGGCCAGCAGCGCGTGTGTTGCCCAGTGCGTTGTCGCCTGATAGCCGCGCAGCAGACCGGCCGCACCCAGCAAGAGCGAGCCGGTGCAGACGCTGCTCACCAGTTTGGCGCGGCTGCCGCGCTCGGCCAGAAATGCCAAGGTCTGCGCGTCCTGCATGGCCGCCACGGTGCCCGCTCCCCCGCCGGGCACGAACAGGATGTCCAGATCGCGGGGGCATTGGTCCAGCGTGACGGTGGGCGAGAACACGAGTTGGGTGTCGCTCTCCACCGGCGCCAGGGTCTTGGCGACCTGGTGCACCGTGGCCCCCATCAACCCGGCGAACATGTGCTGAGGGCCTACGAAGTCCAGCGCGGTCATGCCCGGGTAGAGCAGCATGCCGATCTGCTCCTGGCCGGTCCAGGAGGCGGGCAGGTGGCTCATGTCGTGCGGGGCCGGCGCCTGCCCCGGCGGCGCTTCCGCGCCATGGGCCAGCCATGGCGAGGCGGCCAGTGCGGCAGCGGCGGCGCGCAGGAAACCACGCCGTTCAACGGTGCTCATGGTCGCGCCTCAGTAGTCCACGCGCAGCGTGAGCTTGGCGGTGCGCGGGTTGCCCAGCTTGATCCAGTCCTGCAGGAACTGGTGGCTGCTGGCGTAGTACTTGCGGTTGAAAACGTTGTCCAGGTTGAACTGCAGGGACGCCTTGCTGGCACCCAGCGCAAAGCGGTAGGCCACCATGGCATCGACGCGGGCGTAGCCCGGCATCCGGAAGGTGTTGCCGGAATCCCCAGGCCGCGCGCTCTGCGCGAACACGCCGCCCCCCACCGCCCACTGGCTGTCGATGGCGTAGCGCGCCCACAGGCTCGCGGCGTGCCGAGCCACGTTGGCCAGCTTCATGCCCTGGTAGGTCGGGTCCCGGGTGATTTCGGTGTCGGTGTAGGCGTAGGAACCGATCAGCGACAGCTTCGAGGTCACCTGGCCCGAGATGTCCCACTCCAGGCCGCGCGCGACCGCCTCGCCAATGGTGACCACATTGGTGCCGGTGGGCGAGCGCGGATCGAGCACCGAGGCGCCGCGGTTGCGCTTGGTCAACTGGAACAGGGCGACCGTGGAATTGAGCCTGCCGTCGAAAAGCTCGATCTTGTGGCCGACCTCGACCTGGCGGCCACGCTCGGCGGCCAGGGCTGCGCCGGTGACGGTGTCGCGGCCGTTGTTGGCAGCCACCGCATCCTGGTACTGGGCGTACACGGACTGGTTGGGGGCGAACTGCCACACGGCGCCCAGGCGCGGCGTGGTGAAGGATTGCTTGTTGGGTTCGGTGCCCGGCATACCGAACACTGCGTTGGTGCGGTCGTGGCGCAGAGCGCCGGTCAGGAACACGCCATGGCCCAGCGCGAGCTGGTCCTGCACGTAGAAGCTGGTCCAGCGGTTGTGGTCGTCGTAGTCCTGCGGCATGGCCATCATCGGGTCCAGCCCCGGTGTGTTGCCCAGCACGGGGTTGTAGACGTCCACCGACGAGATCTGCTGCATGTAGGTGGTGCCGGTCTTCTTCGTGCGGTAGGTGTCGAAACCCATCAGCACGGTGTGGCCAACGCCGCCGGTCTGGAACTTGCCGGTCAGGTCCGCGTTGAACTGATCCACCTGGTAGCGGCCATCAGGGCGCACGCCGAAGTAGTAACGGCACAGCGGGTCACCCGTGCCAGGGCAGGTCTGGCCGGGCAGCATGCCCATGCCGAGGTCCGCGCGGTAGGTGGCGATGTCCATTTCGGCGGTGTCGCTGTTCAGGCTCAGCAACCGGCCCTTGAGCTGCCACGTGTCGTTGAACTGGTGCGAGGCATCGAGCTTGAAGCTCGTGGTCTTCGCGCTGGAGAGGTAGGGCGAGTCGTTGTACTGGCGCGACCAGGGCAGGTCGGCAGGCCGGTCGCCCACGGCGGGAATGCCGTAGTCGGTGCGGTAGCGGTTGTCGGAATGGTCCAGCGTGGCGGTGACGCTGGTGCGTGCGTTGGGCACCCAGGCCAGGCCGCCGGTGAAGCTGCTCAGGCGATCCTCGACGAAGTCGCGGATCGAGTCGGTGGTGTAGTGGGACACGGCCACCCGGCCCCGCAGGGTCGCGTCGGTGTTGAGTGCGCCGGCCGCTTCGATCAGGGTGCGCGAGAGACCGCGCTGACCGATGGTCTGCTCGAAACCCCATTCGGGAACGGCAGCGATGGGCTTGGTGACCACGTTGACCAGCCCGCCCGGCTCGGCACGACCGTAGAGCACGCTGGTGGGCCCCTTGATCACCTCGATCGCCTGCACGTTGGCCATGTTGATGGGCACGCCCATGACCTTGGTGCCGTCCAGGTAGTAACCGGAGCTGCCAGACATGGAGCTCATGGCCGTCATGGATGTCGTGGGGAAGCCGCGCAGGATGAGCAGCGGCTGCAGGGAGCCGTTGAAGCCGAAGTCGTGCTGCACACCGGAAACGTTGCGCACGGCGTCGGTGAGCGTCAGCGCGTTCTGGTCGTCGATGACCGCGCGGGGCACGACCTGGATGCTCTGGGCGGTTTGCAGCGATGGCGTGTCGGTGCGGGTAGCGGTGTCGCTGACTGGCGCCTGGTAGCTCTCGGGGACGCCAGTCACGACCACCGTCGGCAGCACCGGCAACGCGGGTGCAGACTGGGCTTGTGCAAGCGGGGCCGCCGCGGCGGCGCAGGCCAGGGCAACGACGGTCCTGGCGGTGGGGCGTTTCGGGGTGTTCATCAAAATCATCTCCTCGGTTGGTGGTCAATCAGGGTGGCGACGAGCCGCTTGCAGAAGCCGGGCGTGGCCACGGGTCGCTCAATTCGGGACGGGTCAGAAACCGCGCATCGGTCAGCGATTCGAGAAAGGCCACCAGGTCGGCCACCTCGGCGTCGCTCACGTCGAAGCCGGCCACCAGTTCGCTGCGCATGGGATTGGGCCGACCCCGGGTGTGTGCGGCGCGGCCAGCCACGGCGTAGTGCTCGCGGATGACCGCGGCCAGCGTGGCCACCGAACCGTCGTGCATGTAGGGCGCCGTGACTGCCACATTGCGCAGGCTGGGTGTGCGGAACCGGCCGGTGTCGGCAGGATCGCCGGTGAACTCGACCACGCCAGGGTTGTCGGCCGGGTAGGCGCCACGGCCGTCCACGTCGTAGAGCCCCGTGTTGTGAAAGCCTTTTTCAGCGAACGGCAGCCTTGCGTGCAGCACGTTGTCGTTGAAGTTGAAGCCCCCGTGACAGTGGTAGCACTCCATCTTCTCGCCGAAAAACAGGGCCTCGCCCCGGCGGGCCGCGACGCTGATGGCATCGGGCTGGCCGCCATAGCGGTAGAGGTCGTAGGGGCTGTCGAACGACAGCAGCGTGCGCTGGAAGGCCGCGATCGCCTTGGTCAGGGTCGAGAGTGTGTACAGCACCGCAGGGCCCTGCCGGGCCTCGTCCGGAAAGGCTTGGGCAAACAGCCGCTGGTAGGTGGCGTCGGCACGCAGGCGCTCGAACAGTGCGTGCTCCTGGCCCGCCAGCCCCATCTCCACCGGGTGCTCGCCGAACAGCGGCACCAGGGCCTGGACTTCCAGCGAGGTGAGCTGCGGATTGGCCCAGGTCAGGGTGGGCATGTAAGCCACGTTGCCCAGCGCCATGGCGCTGCGCGTGCCGGTGACACCCGTCACGCCGGTGGCCACGGCAAGGCCATCGGTGAAGGCCTTGTCCTGGTGATGACAGCTGGCGCAGGCCTGCGTGCCATCGGCCGAGAGGCGCTGGTCGTAGAACAGGTGCCGCCCCAACGCAACCTTGGCCGGCGTCATCGGGTTGTCGGCCGGCACCACCGGAGGCGGTACCCACGCGGGCAGGTCCCACACGAACACCTCGCGCGTGCTGCCCGAAAGCAGCAGCCAGGCCCCGGCCACGGTCAGTCCGAACAGGCCCCGGCGAAACCACCGGGCACCGTCAGAACGTCGCATGGAAGGCCACCTTGAAGCTGCGCCCTTCCTGGAAGGTGTTGGCGTAGGCATTGCCCGACTGGTAAGCCACCCAGGCCTTGTCGAACAGGTTGGTGATGCCCACGTCCACGCGGTAGCGATCGTCCGCGAAGGTGCGGCTCACGAACACGTCGTGCAGGCTGTAGCCATTCCGGCGGCGCAGGACCGTGCTGTCGCGATCCTGCGCCGCCACGAGAGTGCTGTTCCACGACACGCTCAGGTTGTGAGCGGGCCACTGCCGCTGAACCTGAAATACGAGTTTGTCGGGGGGCGCAAACAGGTTCTGCCCGGCATCCGGATCGGTCACACGAACGCGCCCGTAGCCCGCCTGGTACTGCCACAGTCCCTGGCGGTAGGCGAGTTCGACTTCCGCACCCTGGCGCCGTGCATGGGGCATGTTCTGGTACTGGTAGCGACAACCCAGGCCCGTGGCTGCGCAGGCCGTCTGACCAGGAATGTTGCCCAGGTTGACGCTGGTGATGAGGTCCCGGACGCGCGAGTCGAACACCGCCGCGCGCACCGAGAGCCGATCCCCTGCCGACCACAGATCCCGCCGCAGGAATTTGGCGCCGAGTTCGGCGGTCCGGTCCACTTCGGGCCGCAGATCGGTGTTGGGCAAGAACCAGGTGAAGGTGCCGAACGTGCTGCGCTGGTACAGCTCGTTGACCGCCGGTGCGCGGAAGCCTTCGCCATAGCTGCCGTACAGAAGCCATCCGTCGTCCGACGCCCAGGCGAGCGTGGCTTTGGGCGACAGCCGGCTGGCCGAGCGCGCCGCAACCGTACCCTGCTGCTGCCGCGCCTGGAAGCGATCATGGCGCACGATGGATGTGAAGGTCCACCGGGGTGCCAGCGCCCACTGGGCCTGCCCGTACAAGCCCGTGCCTTCGCGGATGCCCGCAGGGTTCACCGGATTGACCGCCAGCGTGGCGGTGCCCGAGGCCGAGTCGAGCGCGTCCCGGTAGTGGTCGCCCCCCACAGAGAGCCGGTGCGCCCCCCACGCCCGGGCCAGATGGAAGTGGGCACCGTCTGTGGTGGTGACCGTCCACTGGCGATTGGCAATGGGCGCATTCTGGTAGCGCGGGTCGGTGCCGAAAGCGTCGAGACGGCTGTCCAGCTCCGAGCGGTACACGCTGGCCTCGGCCTGCAGGCCGGTCGCCGGATCTTCCGGTTCCCAATGCCCCTTGAGGACAGTGTTGTGCTGCCGGATGTGGGTCGGCTGCAGATAGGGAATGGACGCGGTGTCGGTCACTTTCCGGTAGACCCCCACCTGCGGGTTGTTGGGAGCCAGGTTGTCGCTGTTGTAGAACTGGTGCGACAGTTCCAGCCGTGCCTGCGACACCGGCTGGACCCCCAGCTTGAGCAGGCCCGTGTCAGCGTCGCCGTCGTTCGGGTCGATGTAGGTACCCCGCGCCTGGCGGATCTTCCCCCAGCTGTGCCGCCCCACGGCCAGCAAGGCGTCCACGCGGTCATTGCCGCCGTAGACCCGGGCATTCACCCGGTTGGCGCCGTCGGCACTGGCATGGCCCAGCCGGACCCCGCCGCCCACGCTGTGTCCATCGGTCAGCAGATCGCGGGCCGACAGGGTGGTCAGCGCCAGCACGCCGCCGTTGCCGCCCGTGCCGTACAGCGCCGAGGCCGCGCCCCGCAGCACCTCCACCTGGCGCAGGAAGTACGGATCCGCATACAGCGGCGACTTCATCGCGGGCGACTGCAGATCGTTCTGCCGCGCGCCGTCGAGCAACAGGGTGATCGATGCGCCCGAAGCCCCCCGGATGGTGGGAACCAGACCGTCGGCGCGCGGCCCGCCGCCCAGCTCGACATTGGGCATCGCACGCAGCACCGGGTGCAGGGTGGTCGCCTGCCAGTCCTCGATCTGTCCGGCATCGGCGGCACTGACCGAGGCCGCTGTGCGCTCCACGCTCTCGCGCTGCTTGTTGGCCACGACCACCACGGTCTCGAGTTCGACCGGGGGGGCCTCGGCCCACGCGGCCATGCTGCAGGAAGCCAGTGCCAGGGCACAGGGGGTGTATCGAAAGATCGTCATGGGGTTTCTTGGAAAAGGCACGAACACTCGGAGCGGGAATGCGCCCGCGATCAGCGGCGGCTGAACAGTTGCTGGAGCCCCGCAGCGGGTTGACCGTCGAAAGGCAGGCCCAGCGCCCCCATCACGGGCGGGCAATCGGCATCGCCCGGAAAGCTCATGCAGCCCGGTGAGGTCTGGGGAGCGTTGACGTCCACATTGGCCTGAGCGAGAACGCGGCCGATATCGGCCACCACGGTGTGGCGGCCCGGATCGAAGTCCGGGAACGCAACCACCACGCGGTTGGGGTTCTGGCAGGCGCTGGGCGCGCTGGTGCGGCTGGCGGCAGCGCACACGGTGCTGCCCAGGTGCACCGAATAACGCGTGGTCGGGCCCTGCGGGCCTGCAGCGCCCGGCTTCTCCGGGGACAGGCCGCTGGAGGTGGTGTCGAACTTCAGGAACTTGTAACCACCCTGCCAGTTCCAGAACATCGCCGTGCTGTTCAGCGGCGAGGGGGCCACCGTCGGGTCGCCATGGTTGAGCGCGAAAGGCACCCCCAGCGTGAAACGCACACCGGTGTAGCTGCCGGCCGGTACCGTGCCCCGCACCTGGGTGTTCATGCCCGTGGTGCCATTGCGGCACACGCCCGCGCCGTTCTCGAAGTCGAGCAACGCCACGTTCTGGAACTGCCAGACACCGTCCTGGGCCAGTTGCACGGGCACCGCCTCACCGCCGGCCGTGAGCAGATGGACTTCGCTGACGTAGAAACGGAAGTCCGAAGGGGTGACGGTCGAACCGGTGCTGCCGATACCGGTATAGCGCTGGCCGCACTGGAAGGGCTGACCCAGGACTTCGGCCGCAAAGTTCAACGTCACGGGCTGCGTCCCGCTCGCTGTCGGCGCCGAGGCGCATGCTGCCAGCAGGGCCGAGAGAGCAAGGGAGGTGGCCAGTAAAAACGGACGGTGCATCACGATCTCCAAAATGTCTGAAAGGAACAAAAACGGCGTCAGTGCGCGTGGGGGGCAAGGGCCCCGGGCTTCTCTGCACGGGGTGTCTGGACCCAAACCGTGACGGTGTGCGTGCCGGCGTGTTCGAACACCAGCGTCACGGGGAAGCGGTCTCCGTCCCGCAAAGGTGACTTCAGGTTCAGCAACATGAGGTGAACCCCCTGGGCATCGCCGTGCCGCAGCGACACGGTGGTCTGGGCCGGCAGATCGAGCGCGGGTTGTGCCCGCATGCGCATCACGTCTCCGTCCATCTGCATCCGGTGGATCTCCACACGTTCGGCAGCGGGCGTGGTGGCCGACAGCAGCCGGTCGGGCGTGCGACCGGTGTTCCTGATGCCGCGGAAATACACCGCGCCGGTGTTCAGACCCGGCCGTGTGGGGGTGGCATAGGGGTGATCGATGCGCAGTGCACCGGCCTTGAAGTCGTGCGCATGGGCCACGACCCCCAGCGCTCCCAGGGACAGCGCCACGGCGGCGCTCCAGACCATTCGTCGTTGCATGAAAAACTCCTTGAATGCGCGGCCGGTCAGCTCAGCGCGGTCTTGAGCGCTGGCAGACGCGAGATCACCAGCCAGTCGAGCAGCAGCACGCCCAGCAGCACGGCGCCGGACAGCGGGAACAGCACCGCCGTGACCAGCATCACCAGCGCCCCGGTCTTCCAGCGCGCGGCGCGGGCGGGCACGCCGGGGGCCACCAGACGGCCGGCGCCAGCGGGACGGCGCTTCCACCACATGACGATGCCGCTGACGCACAGGAACACCACCGCCAGACAGAACACCACGTTGAGCACCGCACTCCACAGCCCCATGTCGCCCTGGTGCAGCGCAATGCCCACGGCCATGGCCTTGGCCATGGGCGAGTAGTCGGCAAACGCGGCCTCGGCCAGCACCTGGCCGCTGTAGCGGTCGATGTGCAGATAGCGGTCGTGGGTGGGGTTGCTCAGGTCGCCGCTCATGCTGTCGGCGCTGACGGTGTAGACGCCGCTCTCGCTTTGCGGCACGGCGATGCGGAACTGCCCGCTGAAGCCGCTGCGGCGCGCGAAGTCGGCCACGGCGTCGAGGTTGACCGGCTGGCCGGACGGAATGCCGGGGGCGCCGGCCTGCGAACCGGACACGGGCAGCGGCGTCTGCTCCAGCCCCCAGGGCACTTCCTTGAGGCCGTTGGCCGAGAGGCTGGCGTGGGTGGCGTCGGACAGCGGCACGTTGTCCCACTTGGTGGCCGGGAAACTGCCCCAGGGCTGCACGAACTGGTTGCCCCACACGCCCGACCAGGCCAGCCCGCTGAGCAGGAAGCCGAGCAGGATCACGCCGATCCAGGCCCCCACGCTCACATGCCAGGCCTTCCAGGCCGCGCGACCCCGCTGCGCCCAACCGGACCAGAACAGCTGGCGCCAGCCCCCGGGGGTGCGCGGCCAGGCCATGTACAGCCCGGTGAGAATCAGCACGATGCCCAGGCCGGCGGCGATTTCGATCAGGCGATCGCCCACGTCGCCAATCAGCAGCGTGCCATGGATCTTCTCGGCCCAGGCGAAGACGGTGTCTTCCTTGTTCACGACACGGATCACGCTGGCGGTGTACGGGTCCACAGCCACCGATTCGGTGCGGCCATCCACCCCCACGTCAAACCAACTGGGCGCGGTGGCGGTCTTGGGCGCCAGGTAGCTGCGCAACTGCCCTTGCGGCCACTGCGCCAACGCGGCCTCGGCCTGCGTGCTCACCGGCACGGTCTGCGCCTGCGGGCTGACCACGATCTTCATGCCCAACCGGGTCTGGAAACCGGTGAAAAACACCATCACCAGCCCGGTCACGGCTAGCATCAGCAGAAAAGGCACCACGTACAGGCCGGCGTAAAAATGCCAGCGCCAGGCCAGGGCGTGGAATCGGCCCAGCGCGGGTTGGCGCGGGGCGGCGGCCCGTTCGGCCTGGGCGGGATGGGGTGTCATGTTTGTCTCCTCAGACCTGTCGACAGATGGAAAAAAGAGGTTCAGGCCGCCGCGGCCTGCCATGCCGGGGCGGACGCGTCGTTGGCGCTGGCGAACCAGCGCAGCGCCGGCGTCTGGGTGGCAGGCGGCCCGGGCTTGCGGCTGCGCGGCGGCAGCAGGCGCGCCAGTGCGCGGCAGACGGTTTCGTGTTTGGCGTCCACCACCTGGGCCACTTCGCGCAGGGCAGGCAGCGCCTCGCGGATGTGGTCAGACAGCGCGCGCGCCTCGGCGTCGTCGCCCTGGGCCTGCCGCCAGGCATGGCCCAGCAGTTGCAGCAGGTGCACCAGCCGCTGCGGAACCGGCCCGGTGCGCAAGGCGGCCATGTCCTGGCAACGCGTCTGCTGCTGCATGAGCGCCTGGCGCAGCAGGGTGTCGCGTTCGGCATCGCTGTCAAAACGCACAGAAGCGAGCCGCGCCGGGGTCAGCGCGGTGGCGCTGTAGCGGTAGGCCTGGTCGCACAGGGCTTCGATGCCCACCAGGTCACCAGCCAGGGCGACCTGCACCAGTTGCCGGGTGTGGCCGATCACGCGATCGATACGGATTTCGCCGCTGACCACACGCCAGAGCGGCCCGCGCTCGCCGCTGGCGAACACGGATTGGGAGGCGGGGCACACGAGCACCGCCGACGAAGAAGACGAAAGAGAAGACATGTCCTGCTCCTGAAAGGCCGGAAGACAGGCAGGCCCGACCGGGTCTGCCCCCGGCGGCGCACCAGCGCCGCCTCACCGAGCGGTTCAGGCTGGAGGACCCCGGGCAGGCAGCGGCCCGGTGGGGGCCGGTATCACCGGCTCGGCCGGTGGCGCCCGCGACAGGCGCATCAGCAGCCCGGCCGGCAGGCCGAGCGTGGGCGTTTCATCGGGCAGGCAGCGGTCCAGCGACAGGCCGCACAGCGCGCAGTGGTCGAGCGCGCCAGCATGCAGCCCTGCAGCGGGCTGCTCGCGCGCCGGCTCCGCCGCCTGGGCCTGGGC
>NZ_BSPB01000076.1:0-12125 GCF_030160815.1 Hydrogenophaga electricum
CATCCTGCCACGCCGCAGCCAGCGTCGCGTGGCCCGGGGCCGCGCCCGGGCCGCTGCCTCGCACCGCCCAGGCGGGCATCGCGCCCAGCGCGGCCAGTGCCAGCAGGCTGTGGCGGCGGATCACGGGGGCGTCCCCCGGTCAGTCACCATCGGCATCGGAAAAACCCAGCGGCACGTCGAGCGCGCTGGCGACTTCGTTCTGGTAGAGCACGGTCACGGCCTTCATCTGCTGGGCCAGGGCCAGCAGGGCCTGGGGCGGCGTCTGGGGTGAGAGCGCGGCAAAGCCCGCGTCGACCTTGTCGAGCGCCTGCGCCCAGCGCTGCGCCAGCGCCAGTTGGCCCTTGCCCATGAGCAGGGCTTCGATCGGCACCAGGGCTTCGCCAGGTGCCGGGGGCGTGGCGTACTGCCCCGGCGCCAGCCGGGCCTGGGCGCGCAGGCTCTGCCACTGGGCCTGCCAGTCGGCCACGTCGGCCTCGCGCGTGCTGCGGGCGAAGCCGGGTGCGCGGCCGTTGGCGCTGCGCAGGGGTTTTTCGATGTAGGCCCAGCGCAGGCGCTCCAGGCCACCCAGCCACTGGTTGATCCATTCGGCGAACGCGGCGCCGGTGTCTTCGGCGCTGTCGCTCCAGTCTTTGTCGGCGCGCGCCTCGAAAGCGGTCTGCAGGGCGGCGGCTTCGGCTTCGATGCCCTGGGCCACCAGCGTGGCGTAGGCGCAGGTGGCGGCCGGCAGCGGCGCGTCGGGCGGTGCGGCCCACAGCAGCTGTTCCAGCGCCGGGAAGCCCTTGGCCGGGCTGCCGACGCGTTCCAGGTCGGCCAGCGACTGGGGCGCGCGATCGAGCGCCTTTTTCAGCAGGGCCGGCCGCGGGGGCCAGAAATCGATCTGCCGCTGCGAACGGCGGGCCACCACCGGGCCGATGGCGGGCGTTGCCAGCGCCTGCCAGGCCAGCAGCGTCTGCTGCCACTGCGTCCGCAGGGCCGACAGCGGGGCCGACTGGGCGCAATGCGCCTGCGCCGTCTGCACCAGCCGCGTGGCTTCGGCGTGGAAGGCCTGCGCGCGGGGCTGCTCGTGCCGGCCGTAGAGGCCTTGCAGCGCCTGCTCGGCGGTGTAGTAGGGCATGGCGACCTGGGCCTGCGCGGTCAGCGCTGCAGTGGCCAGCAGGGCGCCGAGCCAGGGCGCGCGGACAGCACGGGCACGGAAAGAGGGGGCAGACGGCAGGGGGTTCACAGCGACTCCACAAACTTGACCAGGGCTTCGCGGTCGCGCTGGTTCATGCCGAGCACCGTTTCCTTGGCACCCTGCGCTTCACCGCCATGCCAGAGTATGGCCTCCAGCACGCCGTTGGCGCGCCCGTCGTGCAGCAGGCGGGTGTGGCCGTTGACGGCCTTGAACATCCCGATGCCCCAGAGCGGCGGCGTCTTCCATTGCTGGCCGCTGGCCTGGAAGTCGGGGCGCCCATCGGCCAGATCGGGGCCCATGTCGTGCAGCAGCAGGTCGGTGTAGGGCCAGATGCGCTGGCCGGCGATGCTGGCGCTGGTCAGGTGCGGAAACGGCGGTGCGCCGGTCACGTAGCTGGGGCGGTGGCAGGTGGCGCACTGGGCCTGCGCGAACAGGGCCTGACCGCGCAGCACCTGCGGGTCGTCCGGCTGCCGCCGGGCCGGTGGGGCCAGGGTGGCGGTGTAGAAGATCACGTCGCCCAGGGTCTTGTCGTCGATTTCCGGTTGATCGGCTCGGGCCATCGCCGCGGGCACCAGCCCGTCGCGGCCCTTGCGCCGGCCGCCGCCGTGCGGTGCGGCCAGGCAGTCTTTCTGGGCCGGGGTGCAGGTCTCGCGCCAGTTCACGCTGCTGGTGATGCCCATGTCGCCCAGAAAGGCGCCGGCGCTCTGGTGTGCCACGGTGCCGGTGTTGGCTTTCCAGCCGAAGCGGCCGATCACCTCCTTCTGCGCGAAAGCGTCCCAGACGCGGTTGGGCTGGCCCTGGATGGGGCCGCCGGCCGCCGCCTGGTCGCGCGCATTGGCCAGGATCTCGCTTTCCGGGATGGCTTCGAGCAGGCCCAGGCCAATGACCTGGGGCGCGATGCGCGGGCTGACCATCACGTCGGGCGCCATCGGTCCGTAGCCCAGCTTCGTGAAGCGGTAGACCGGTTTTTGCAGCGTGTAGCGGGTGCCATCGGCAAAGCGGCCGGGAACGGGCTGCACGCGGATCTCGACCTGCCCTTCGGGCTGGACGCCCTGGATGGCGGCGTTGTTGAGCTGGTCCCCGTAAACCGGCTCGGGCTTGACGCCGGCGTGCGGGTCGGGCGTGCCCGGCACCGACAGGCGGAACAGCAGCGCGACGGTGTTCTCGGGGTCGGGGCCGAGGGTGTTTTTCCACTCGGGGGGGGCGCCGCGGCCGTCCATCACGTGGCAACCGGCGCAGGAGCGGGCGATGAAATGCGGGCCCAGGCCGTCGCGCGCGGTGGTGGAGGCCGGGGCCTCGACCCAGTTGCGCTTGAAGAACGAATTGCCGATGACGAAGCGCGTCTGCTCGGCATCGGTGAGGTTGGCCAGGCCGAAAGAAAACGCCTGGCGGCCAGTGGCGAAGACGGTACCGCGGCCGCCGGTGCGTTCACCCAGCGGGTCGGGGTCGGGTTCGGCGCTGGCCCGGACGTGGAGGAACAGCAAGGCCGATGCGGCCGCGACAGCCCCCATGGCTAGCGTGAAACGGCTGGCTGCGGGATGGAGTTTCATGGTGTCGGGGATTCTGCAGGGGTGGCCCGTCGGGGCTGGAACGGGCCCGGCGCGGCACCCCGTGGGCGCGCCGGGCCAGAAAGAGCGGCACCAGGCCGCTCCGGTGCGGTCTCAGGGTTCGACCAGGGTCAGCTTGGCGATGCCGACGGCCCCGGCGGATTCCACCAGCAGCTTGGACTGCTCGACCAGGCTGGCGATGGTCTTTTCGATCACCGGGCGACCGGCCGAGCCCTGGATGATGGCGCGGTCGAACGGGGCCGGGATGCCTTCGGCCAGCTTGACCGACTCGGCGATCTGCACGGTCACCTTGTCGCTCAGCGCCGGGTTCTTGGTGGCCACCAGATCGCGCACACCCGGGCCCTTGAGCAGGCTGCCGTCGCGCTGGCGGTACTGGCCCAGCCACACGTTCTGGATGCCCTTGGCGTTGGTGGCGGCGTCGCGGTGGGTGTTGTCGGAGAAGCAGGAGTGTTCGTCTTCCTGGTCCTGCGAGTTCAGGGCCACTTCCAGGCGCTCGCCCGAGAGTTCACCGCGCGAGAGCGAGCCCAGGCCCACGATGATCTTGCGCACCGATTCCTTGCCGCCCTTCTCGAACTTGGCGCGGTAGTTCTTCTTGCTGGGTTCCCAGGCCTTGGTGACGGCCGCCAGGTCGTCGATCAGCAGCGAGGTGGCCACCGTCAGGTATTGGGCGCGGCGCTCGGCATTCTTGCCCTTGCCCACCACGTAGTCTTCGAAGCTGCGGTTGCCCGGGCCGGTTTCGCTCAGGTCCTGGCCCCACAGCAGGAATTCGATGGCGTGCCAGCCGGCGCTGATGTTCTCTTCACCGCCGCGCTCGTTGAATTTGGCCAGGTTGGCCTTGGTGATCTTGAACTTCGGGTTGTTGACCAGGCCGCTGTCGGGCTTGCCTTCGACGTAGTCCACATAGGCTTCGTCCAGCGGCCAGGCATTGATCTGGCCTTCGGGTCCGTTGTCGTCGTCGATCGGGCCACCGTAGAAACGGAACGCCTCGGTCTGGCCATAGAACTCGCGCGCGTTCAGCCAGGCCTTGCGTGCCTTGTTCAGGCCTTCGGCCGAGGGCGCGGCCACGAAGGCGGCGATGGTGGCCTGCATGTCACGGGCGCTGGACAGGGCGTCGCTGTAGTTGGCGTGCACCAGGGTGGCGTAGTGGCGCGCCACGGCCTTGTAGTCGACTTCGGAGGTGGCGGTCGGGGCCGTGACCGCGATGGAAGGCGTCTGCGCCTGGGCGGCCCAGGGGGCCAGGCCCAGGGAAGACAAGGCCAGCACGGCGGCGGCGATGGACGAAGGTTTCATGGTGCTCCTGCTCCTTTGAGTAAATGAGAACAATTTCATTCTAGACCCGCGCCACCGCCGTGCGCGGGCGGAGGCGCCATTTTGGATGCAGGCCACGCATCAGGATGGTGGATCGGCGCGGTCGACATCCTGCCAGGCCGCGATCACCGGCGCGGTGGGGCGCAAGGTGTACTGGCGCCCGCCGGAGGGCACGCTTTGCAGCAGGCCGGCGCGCACGAGCGAGACGCACAACCGCGTCACCGAACTGTAGGCCACCGGGACGCCGCGCTGGCGCAGCGCGGCGTAGGCGTCCTGCCAGCCGCGGGGCGTGGGTCCGAAGCGGCAGAACTGCGCCAGCACCTCCAGCCGGTAACGGGTCGGCTGGAGGCCGGCTTGCGCGATCAGGGCGGCCAGTCGCTCGGGCATGGCGGTCAGCCCTTTTCGCCCCGGCGGTCGGTGCGGCGGCGGGTGGCCGGCCGCCGGCGTCCTGGCCACGGGGTATGCACGGCGGTGATCAGAACCGGTGCTTGAGTGTCAGCAGCACCGAGCGGGGTTCGGCCCAGGCGTACTGGCTGTAGAAGCCCACTTGCGAGTAGTAGCGCTTGTCGGTGGCGTTGTCGATGTTGAGCTGCAGGCTGGTCTGCGGGCTGATTTCGTAGCGCGCCATCAGGTTGACCAAGGTGTAGGCCGCCTGCTCGATGCGGCTGACGTTGCCCGTCGGGTCAAGGCCTTCGCCGTAGTGACCGCCCACCCAGTTGACGCCGCCGCCGAGCACCAGCTTGCTCCATGCGCCGGGCAGGCGGTAGCTGGTGAACACCTTGAGCATCTTGCGCGGCATGTCGGAATTGACGTCCTTGTTCGCGGCGTCCTGGGCCTTGAACTGCGACAGGCCCACGCTCAGGTTCCAGCCGGGCTGCAGTTCGCCCGACACGTCCAGCTCGAAGCCCCGGCTGCGGGTGCCCTGGGCCGCGTAGTAGGCCTGAGCGGGCGGGCTGGAGCCCGGCACCATCTGGCCCACGTCGGCCTGCGCGAGGTTGTCCTGATCGATCTGGAACAGGGTCAGGCCGGCGTTCAGGCGGCCACCGAGGTACTCGGCCTTGATGCCGACTTCCTTGCTGTTGCCTTCGATCGGATCGAGGTAGCGGCCGTTGCGGTCGCGTTCGCTTTGCGGGTTGAAGATGCTGGTGTAGCTGGCAAAGGCCGAGTAGGTGTCGTTGAGGTCGTAGACCAGGCCGGCGTAGGGGGTGACCTTGCTGTGCTTGATGGCGTAGGCGCTGCCGTAGTAGTCCAGGCCCGACTTCTTCCATTCGGTGGCGCGTGCGCCCAGGATCAGCTTGAGCGGGTCGGTGAGGGACAGCTTGGTGGCGGCGTAGAGGCCGGTCTGCGTGGTTTTGAAGGACTCGTAGTCGTAGCGGTCGCCCCAGACCGGTTCGGCCGAATGGCCCGTCCAGTTGCGGAAGTCGCCCACGTCGGGCCAGCTCAGGGCGGGGTACCCGTCGGCGTCGAACTTCTGGGTCGAGTGCTGCAGGCCCACCGTCAGCTCGTGCCGGCGGCCGAAGGCGTCGAACGGGCCGCTGGCCTGCAGGTCCACGTCGTCCTGCTTGCGGGTGGTGGCGTAGCGGCCGGGCCAGGCCGTCAGGCCCAGGCCGGTCTGGCGATCGACGACCCCATAGATGTAGAGCAGTTTGGAAAAGCCTCCGGTTTCGCTGTGCTGGACGGTGCTGCGCAGCTTCCAGTCGTTGTCCAGCCGGTGCTTGAGTTCGGCGAAGGCCACTTTGTTGGTGGCCTTGTAGCGCGTCCAGTCGGCGGAGGTGGTGGTGGACGGGTCGAAGTCCGTGCGCGAACCGTCGCTGTACCAAGCCGGAATGCCGCCCCACGACGGGCTCTTGGGGTCGTTGACCTGCTGGCTGGCGCCGACCGTGAGCTGGGTGCGCGGCGTGAGATCGGCCGCCACCGTGCCGTAGAACTCGTTGTGGTCTTCCCCGGCGCCCTGGCGCACGGAATCCTGCTTCTGCAGCGCACCGACGACGCGGGCGCGCACGCTGCCGTCGGCATTGAGCGGGGTGCTCAGATCGACCATGCCGTGGGTCTGCTGGTGGTTGCCCAGGCCCAGTTCCAACTGGGCGGTGAAGACCTTGCTGGTGGCGCGCTTGCGCACCATGTTGATCGCGGCCGACGGGTTGCCCACGCCCACCAGCAGCCCCGCCGCCCCGCGCACGATTTCGATGCGGTCGTAGATGGCCACGCCGGACAGCGATTCACCGGCCGACCAGCCGGCTTCCCAGGCGGTGGCGACGCCGTCGACCTGCAAGTTGGTGATGTCGAAGCCCCGTGCGGCAAAGCCGTAGCGGGCGCTGTCGAACTCCTGGGACGAGATGCCCGCGGTCTGTTCGACGACGTCTTTGATGCTGTTGAGGCCCTGGTCGTCCAGGCGCTCGCGCGTGACCACGGTGACCGACTGCGGCGTCTCGCGCAGCGTCAGGGTCAGGCCCGTGGCGGTGCTGGCGCCCTCGGCGGTGTACGACTGGGTGTTTTCGGTGGTCAGGGTCGGCGTGCTGCTGGCGCGGACCGTCACGGTCTTCAGCGTGTGCGCCTCGCTGCTGGTCTGGGCATGGGCGCTGGTGGCGACGGCCAGGCCCGCCGCCAGCAGGACGGCGGTGGACACGGGGGAGTGGGCAAAGGGCAGGGACATGGTGGTCAAGCGCAAGGGAGGAAAAGAAGGGATCGGGCGGCCGTCGCGGCGGCCAGCGTCAGGCGCGGGGCCGCCGCCAGCCGAACCAGGCGCTCAGCAGCACCGGCAGGCCGAGGCCGATGGCCGCGAGGTGGTCGCCCCAGTCGTCGGAAACCAGGCCGGTGATCAGGCCGATCAGGCACAGCAGGCCCACGACCAGCGGCCAGCGAAAGATCTGCCACAGGCTCATGGGGCTTCTCCTGCCGGACTCAGGGCGCCGCCGGTGGCGGGCGCCTGGCGCTGGGCGCGGGCCTGGCGCCGCCGCGCGATCCAGAGGTACAGGCCGCTGCCCAGCACGATGATGGTGATGACGTCGAGCACCGCCCAGAGGATCTGCATGGGCCGGCCGCCGTAGTCGCCGAAATGCAGGGGCTGCGACACCAGCAGCGCGGTCAGGTACCACGGCAGCGGGGCCGCGGCGCTGACTTCCGCGGTCTTGGCGTCCACCAGCACCGGCAGCAGCAGGCGGGCGGTCAGCGGCTCGTTGCCGCGCAGGAAGAAGGTGGTGTGGTGGGGGCTGGAATAGGCGGTGCCCGGGAAGGCCACGAACGACAGCTTCATGCCGGGCGCTTCGGCCAGCGCCGCGTCGTGGGCGCGTTGCAGCGGGGCCCGTTCGGCCACCGGGGTGACGGGCTGGCCCTGGTAGGGCGCGAGCAGGCTGCTCAGCTCGGTGTATTGCCAGTACTTGATGAGCAGGTCGGCCCACGTGTTGATCATGCCGGTACCGCCGACCACGAAGGCCCACACCAGGGTCACCACGCCCAGCAGGTTGTGCAGGTCCAGCCACTTCACGCGCGGCGAGCGGTCGCGCCGCACCTCGCCGAAGCGCAGCTTGCGCATGAAGGGCGCGTAGAGCACGGTGCCGCTGACGATGGCGGCCAGCATGAGCAGGCCCATGAGCCCCAGGAAAAGCTTGCCCGGCAGGCCGGCGAACAGGTCGACGTGCAGCTTGAACATGACCCACATGAAGCCCTGGTCGAAACGCGGCTGGGCCAGTACCTCGCCGGTGCGCGCGTCCAGCACCACCGAGCGGAAGTCGTCGGTCGGGGCGGGTGTCGGTGTCAGCGTGAAGAACCAGAGGTTGTCGTCGTCCTCGTCGGGCGAGGCGAACTGCACCACCCGGTCCGGGTGCTGCGCCTGGGCGGTGGTGAGCAGCCGGTCCAGCGGGACCTTGGGCGTGTCGGCGGCCATGGCCGGGGCCTCGACTTCGGTGCCCAGCATGTGGCCGATTTCGTGGTGGAAGATCAGGGGCAGGCCGGTGATGCACAGCAGCAGCAGGAAGACCGTGCTGATCAGGCTGCTCCAGGTGTGCACCCAGCTCCAGGTGCGCAGGCTTCGGGGGCTCATGATGGGTTCAGTGTTTCCAGTTGAGGGTGATGGACAGGCTGCGTGGCGCCGCGCAGCACCTCGACCCGGCGCGCACTGCGGTGTCCATGTCGCCATGCAGCAGTCCCGTGGCAACGGGCATGCCGATGCCGTCTTCCTGGAAGTTGGTGATGTCGAAGCCGCGGGCCGCGCGAGGCGGGCGGTGAACGCCCGGAGCAGCAAGGGTGCGAAGGAACATGGAACGCGAGACACCAGGTGTCTTCCTGAAGGAGCGGAAGGGACATTGCTGGCTCGCGCGGACGGCGGCACGCCCGCAGCGGGGGCGTGGGTGTCCGGAGGGTGGCTGGCTGTTATTAAATGATAACAATTTTCATTTGATTTTTAAGATGCGTCTCTAAAAAACGACACCCTGTCCGCCGCGGGCGGCGGACACCCGCAGACAGCCCTGGGCGCTGTTTTCAGAAGGAGAACGTCGTCATCGGGGTGGGGTAACGGGAAAAACGGACAGGCTTTTGCGCTTGATCAACAGGTATTTCCAGCACCGCTTTGAACTTCATATGAGAATCATTCTCATAAATTCACAAGGAGGTCGGTATGGCGATGTCGATGGACAGCGGGGCGGCGGCGCGGCGCGCTCCCGCATCAGGAGCAGGACTGTCAGCAAGCCCGCGGGTGCTGGCCTGGGCGCGGGCGGCGCAGCGGGAAGGCCGTCTGCTGACGGCGATGGCGTTCTACCGCCAGGGGCTGGCCCAGGCCTTCGGGGCGCTGCACGCTTCCGTGCCGGCCGAGGCCTGTGCGGCCATGGACGGGCTCGTGGCTTGCAGCGACGGGCTGGCGGCGCTGAACGAAGCGCAGGGGCGCCCCGACATGGCGGCCGAGGTGCTGGGCGAACTGCACCGCACGCTGCTGCGCCTGGTCTGCAGCCCCGATGCTTGCACACAGCGCCGGCAGGCGGCGCTCTGGCACAGCCACGCCTCGCACAGCGCTTTGATGGCGCTGGCGCAGGCGCACGGCTGGAGCCCTGCCATCGACGCGGCGGTGCGTGCGGGCTGCCTGGGCTGGCGGGTGCGGGGTGGGCCGGCTGGCACCCCGCACTGACGCCGTGTGAAGGCGGTCAGGCCAGGGGTTCGATGGCCTGCCAGTTGACCCGCAGCGGGTCCTTGCGCGAGAACAGCTCGATGTGCGCGTCGATGGCGCCCTGCACCCGGGCCAGTTGGTCGGCGTCGGCGGCCTGGCAATCGAAGCGCAGCAGCGCGGCGTCCGCAGTCAGCAGGCAGCGGCCCCAGGGAAACGCGGCATCGCCCTGGTGCGCGTCGTGGTGCACGGGGATCTTGCGGCTGAAGTGGTAGCACAGGCGCTGCAGGATGCGGCTGGCTTCGGGCGTGGCGACGTGGCCTTGGCGACGGATCATGGGGTGGCGGCAAGCGGGCTGGGGACGGAATCGGAAGCGGCGCTGGCGGTGGCGTCGGCCAGCACCATGAGGTGCCCTTGCGAGCAGGTTTCGACGCGGGCGCGCACACCGTAGACCTGCCGCAGCAGCGCGGGTGTCAGGATCTGGGCCGGTGCCCCGGCGGCCGCGAGCGCACCGTGGTGCAGCACCAGCACCTGGTCGCAGAAACGCGCGGCGAGGTTCAGGTCGTGCACCGCCACCAGACACAGCGTGCCGGTGGCGCGCGCGTGGCGCCGCAGGGTGTCGAGCACGGTCAGTTGCCAGCGCAGGTCGAGTGCGCTGGTGGGTTCGTCGAGCAGCAGCAGGCGCGGCGCCCGCACGATGGCCTGGGCCAGGCCGACCATCTGGCGCTGCCCGCCCGAGAGTTCGTCCATGCGCCGCAGGCCCAGTGCGGCCAGATCCAGCTCGGCCACCACCTGTTCGATCGCCGCCGCACGCCGCTCGGCCGGCCATTCGCTGCGGCCGGCGCGCAGCGCGCTCTGCCAGATCTCGTAGGCCAGCAGCGAGGTCGGTTGCGGCAGCGCCTGCGGCAGGTAGCCGATGCGCCGCAGGCGTTCGCGGGTGGGCAGCGTGGCCATGTCGGCGCCGTCCAGCAGCACGCGGCCGCTGGCGGGCAGCAGGCCGGCGATGGCTTTGAGCAAGGTCGATTTGCCGGCGGCGTTCGGGCCGACCAGCGCGACCAGGCTGCCGGGCGCCACGGCGGGCAGGCTGATGCCGCCGATCACCCGTTGGCCGCCGTAGCCAGCCACCAGTGCGTCGAGTTGCAGGCCGGAGGAAGCAGGGGTCTGGTCCATCACAGTCTCCGCTGGCGCAGCACCAGCACCATGAACAGCGGCACGCCCACCAGCGCGGTGACGATGCCGATGGGCAGCACCACGCCGGGAATCACCGCCTTGCTGAGGATGGAGGCGGCCGAGAGCATGAGCGCGCCGGCCAGCGCCGCGCCGGGCAGCAGGTAGCGGTGGTCTTCGCCCAGCAGCAGGCGCGCCATGTGCGGCCCGACCAGGCCGACGAAGCCGATGGTGCCCACGAACGACAGCGCGGTGGCGGCCAGCAGGCTCACGCGCAGCAGCGTGACCAGGCGCAGGCGTTCGACAGGGATGCCGAAGCTGCGCGCCTGGTCTTCGCCGGCACGCAGCGCGGTGAGTGCCCAGACCTGGGTGGCCGACCAGAGCATGCAGAGGCCGAGCACGGTGCCGACGATGGCGATCTTGATGCCGGTGGCGCGGCCCAGGCTGCCCATGGTCCAGAACACGATCTGCTGCAGCGCATTGCTGTCGGCCACGTACTGCAGCAGCCACAGCAGGGATTCGAAGGTGAACAGCAGCGCGATGCCGAACAGCACCACCGTGTCCACCGTGGCACCCTGGCGCCACGACAGCCACTGGATCAGGCCGGTGGCGCAGGCGGCGCCGATGAAGGCGAACACCGGGACGGCGAGGTTTTCCGTCCAGGCGATCCAGGTCACGCCGCTGACCACCGCCACGGACGCGCCCACCGCCGCCGCCGCCGACAGGCCGAGCGTGAAGGGGCTGGCCAGCGGGTTGTTGAGCGCGGTCTGCATTTCGGCGCCGGCCAGGCCCAGGCTGGCCCCCACCAGCAGCGCCATCACCGCGTAGGGCAGGCGCACCTGCCAGATGATGACCTGCTGCGCGGTGGGCACGCTGTCGGGCCAGAGCAGGCCGCGGACCACGTCGGCGAAGCTCAGGTCGGAAGGGCCGATCGCCATGTCGGCCACGGTGCAGGCCAGCAGGGCCAGCGCCATGACGCCCAGCACCAGGAAGCGCCGGCGCGCGAACTGCGCGTAGCGGCCGGCCAGCGCGGGCGGGGCCGACAGGCCGGCGGCGGGGGAGGTGGGGGCGGGGGCGGTCATGGGGGGGCTTCTTTTTTGGGGGCTTCTGAAGGGCCGGGCGCTGCGCGAGCGCGATGGCATCCACCAGCGCGGGCAGCATCACCGCGCCGTGGTCCAGGCCGGGCAACACCGCGAAGTCCACATCGAGTTCGGGCCAGTGCGTTGCCTGCAGCCGTTCGGCCAGGGTGCGGGCGTGCGCGATCATGTGGCGCTCGCGCTGTACCCGGGCGCGCTCGGGCGTGGCGGCCGCGTCGGCGTGCTCGTCGCCGCCGACCCGAAGCTGCAGGTGGACCTGGAACGGCCGTGTGCTGGGGGCGGCATGGCGCTGCACGAAGGCATCGACCTCGCGCATCACCTGGGCGCCGTTCCACCAGAGCGAAGGGCTGGCGGTGGCGCAGCGCGTGAACAGGGCCGGCCGGGTCAGCAGCGCCTGCACGCCCAGCAGACCGCCGTAGGAGTGGCCGAAGAAGCTCAGGCGCCGGTCGTCCACGGGCAGCGCGGCGCGCACGCGCGGCAGCACCTGCTGCGCCACGAAATCCAGCCAGCGGTCGGCGCCTCCCCGGTCGGCGGCGGGCAAGGCGCCCGGGGCGGGCGGGGTGTAGTCGCGCTGTCGCAGGCGGTGGTCGTAAGGCGCGTCGCCCGGGTGGCCGATCGCGATCACCACCAGCGGGTCGGGGCGCAGTTCCGCCGGGCGCGATGCGCTGTTGCGGGCCAGTTGCGCTGCGAGCGCGAAGGTGGCGTTGCCGTCGGGCAGC
>NZ_BSPB01000077.1:0-11908 GCF_030160815.1 Hydrogenophaga electricum
GGCCTACTACAACGCCCGCAGGCCTCACTCGGCACTGGGCTACAAGCCTCCAGCATCCCGGCTCTCCGGGAACAACCTATTGCAACTCAACATCTAGTGCAACCGCTGTGCCAGGGTGGCGAGCTTCAGGTCAACGCATGCAAGCTGTTGATTTTGTGGATTTATGGGGGTGGTGAGCACAGGCGCCGGGGCGTGGTCTCGGCTGAAATGACATTGGGTTAACACAATGTCAACAAAATGGCGAAGTGCGTGGATTGAGAGGCCCGGCGGGGTGGGCCGGGTCAGGGGGCCAATAGAGAAACCGGCTGGCACTCTGCGCCTGGTTGTGGGGGGATGGCGAAGTCTGACGCTCGTTCGCCCGCATGTTGACAAAGGCCTCCATGTCGGCGGCCCCATCTCGCGCGGATGACGTATCACCCTGCCGTGGCCATGCCAGCGAATGAAAAGCTTCACCCAATACAGATAGGATTTTTTGTCTGAAGGCTATAGTGCAGATACCGGATGCGTTTCAGAAGCCGGTCCAACGGCCTGGTGGAGGTAAAGAAGGCGTGCCGGGTTTCATTGCTGCTTTATGCTTGTATGAAAAAACAGCATCAAGCGCGCAAGCCCGTGACCTATCAACGTTTTGGGGAGGAAACTGTGGCCAGAATATCCCGCACCGTTCAGCTTATCTCGCAGTTTCTGCGGGATACATTGCGTTAGGCATTATGAGTCTCAGCAGTGCACTTAGCCTCCTGTTAGAGGAATACCCGAAAGCAGTTACTCAGCCTTTCGCCGGGCATCCTATGGCGGCCTTAATTCGCGAAGATCTCCCGCGCGCTATGGACGAGGTACTCAATGGAAATCCGAGGTACATCACGAACGGGAGTCCCGGTCAAGGAAATTGGGCAAGAACCCCATGGGCTTCGGTCTTCGATCGCTTTGTCACCGAGAGTGCCCAAGATGGCTATTACATCGTCTACCTCGTCAAGGAAGATTTTTCGGGCCTGTATATATCTCTAAATCAAGGCGTCACGAGTGCGAAGAAGCAATACGGATCCGAAGCCAAGGCAGCTCTTAGAGTGCGTGCTTCTGACTTCCTCGCTCGCCTTGGACCCCTCCCCGCCGGGGTGAGTACTGATGCGATTGATCTTGCCGTCAGCTCGGCAAGCAACCTCAGCTCCTTCTATGAAGCTGGCAACATCTGCTCTATCTTCTACAAAGGTAGAGCCATACCGGATGACGCCCAACTCGCCAACGATCTAGCGTCCTTTGTAAACCTGTATTTCCTGTTGGTATCGCGTGAACCCCAACTTTTTGAACGCGCGGAAGCGGAAGACGATGAAGTGGTTCTAGGCGAAGAAGACCTAACCAAGTTGCGTGAGCACAAGCGCATTGAGAGGAACCGAAAGCTTGCTCGTAAGGCAAAGCTTCATCACGGCTACACCTGCAAGGCTTGCGGGTTTGACTTTCAGGCCAAGTACGGAGCCATAGGAAAGGACTTCATTGAAGCCCATCACCTCACGCCGCTCGCTGATTTAAAAGGGCAACGACTGAGCTTGAACGCAAAAACTGATTTCACAGTCCTGTGCTCCAACTGCCACCGAATTATTCATCGCACCTCTTTCGTCAACAGCGTGGAAGAGTTTCGCAGCCATTACCTCGTTAAAAATAATGCCTAACTGGTCGGTCAAGCGGACGCCAACGCTGGCCATGCCTTCGGCATTTTCACGGCCAGTTTCGGTACCCTGCAGTCGCTGCGCTCCTTCCGGCGCCGCTTACCTTGGGCATTAGCTGCTCATGAACCGACGCCGCGTCATACAGCAAGCACACGAACGGGTTCAAGTCGGAGCGTTCGTTGCTTGGCTGAATTCCAGGTATCGGGCCAAGTATGAAGTTGTGGCCGAACCGAATCCGCCCGAGGCGATCATTCGATCTGGGCGCACTACTCGATGGTTCGAAGTGACTGACGCTTTCTGGAGCGACGCCTTCGCGCCGGATGAATACTCCTACGCAACGCCCGGCGAGAAGCACAAGCCAATTGGAAATGGACCGTTCGTCGGACCCGACGCTCAATTTGCCGCGCGGTTTGTTGATGCCGTGCGAAAGAAACTCGAGAAAAAGTCGTACCTTCCCAGCATGCAGGCTTACGGACCAGGCTACCTCGTCGTCCCGATCATGTACCCGCTGTTTAACTCGCATTCGCTCTGGTATATGAAGCAGGCTTGGTCGCGCACTTGCATCAACGATCTTGGTTGCTTCCGGAGCATCTACATGTCGGTCCAAATGGGGCGAGGCCCCATCGTAAGGTGGTCCGAGTATGGGGCCGCAGCTAACATGGCAGCTTACGCAGCGGACCGCCTACGGCGGCCGCTGACTTCTGCGTTGAGCGTCCGCTCCTAACCGTTGGTCGACATGCCCACATCGCCGTCTTGGCCTGTGAGCCGGCAAGTAGCTTCTCCAGTGCGCCGCCTACAAGCAAACCAGATCGCCCGCATCCAGCGCCGGCGGGCGCGTCAGGTCGTTGTCGATGCCCATGACCTCGCTGGCGCGTTCGACGGCCCGCCACAGCAGGGGCGGCATTTTCAGAATCTCGTCGGGTGACGTGGCCTGCGTGATCCAGTGACTGATCTGCTGGTGTTCGTCCGGGGTCAGCAAGGCCAGGTGAAGCATTTCGTCGATGGTTTTCATGGGTCACTTCGCTCAAGTCTCTGGGAATGAAACGGATGCTGTCACAGATCGGGTGCGTCAGCGTTCATTTCAAGCCAAGCCGCCACGTCCGCCTCTCACCGCAACCCCGCCTTCTTCCCCAACCGGTACCAACTGCCGCAGCGTCAGCCCCAGGCTCTGGGCGCCGCGGCCATGGGTGCCGGGGTGTGGGGGCGGTTGCTCGGGCAGGTGCCGCGCCAGGCGTTCGATCACGTTGCCCAGCTCGCGGATGGCCGACCAGTTTCATGACCTCGCGCATGAGCAGCAGCTCCTGGGCGTGCCAGGCGGTCGGCGCGGCCAAGTCACCGGTGTCGGGCGGCATCCGTCAGAGTTTGGGGCAAAAGGGACATGCCCCCGACAAGCAATTTGCTCGCCAGCGCGGTGGCCGCCGAGCGGTCCGCTTCACGACGGCACGGTCCAGCACCGTGCCGTCTCGTGCACGCACCACCGGGCGCCATCCTGCTCAACCCGGTGGGCGATCAGGTACTCGCGCAGCAGCGCGAAGTCCATCGCGTCGGGCTGGACCAAAATCCAGCGGCGGTCCAGTCCGGCCGCACAGGCCGCCCAGTCGGGGTCAGCCGGCGCCACCAGCACCGGTTGGCGAGGGCGGGTGAAGGTGTGCGCCAGGTCGTTCCACAAGTTGGGGCTGGTGTGCCGGATATCTATCTCGGCGGCACCCGGCCCGGTGATGTAGACATGCTCCCGGCTTCGGGGGTGCGTCAGCGAGCGCACATGACCGAAGACGGTGTTCATCAAGCGGGCGATGCATTGCTCCGGATCGGTGTCGATGGGGATGACCAAAGCACCCTGCTGTGCCAGCAGTTCACGGGCCACGAACAGGTTCACCGTCAGTTCGGCCAGTGCCCTGGCGCGGTGCAGGACGAAGCCCAGCGGTGACGCTGCCGATTCCACCGCCGGTGGTAGTGTCTGCGCCAACCACACCAGGGGTATGCCCGCGCGCAGCGGGGCTTGTGATCCCCGGCCGCCGAGCAAGCCCAGCATGGCGCTGAGCGTGTCGCCGCGCAGCAGGTGCACGCGCGCGCTGTTGGGCCAATCGGCCGCCTCTGTGTGGGCGTCCTCCAACTGGGTCATGAGGTCCCGGGCGTGCCGGTGAGCAAAGGCCGCGATATCGGGCAGGTGGTGCAGCAGTGAGCGGTTCATGGCTTGTTCTTCCCTGGTTTTGTGAACAGAAAGTTTATCCAAAAACAAACCGAAAGTGTCTATTTGATGGCACGCCTTACTACGTTTCTGTTCATGAATGAAAAAGCGGAATTTGCCCAGCGGTTGCGCGACGCCATGGCGCAGGCGGGCTATCCCGTGCGCCCGGTGGTGCTGGAGCGTGAGTTCAATACGCGCTACTGGGGGCGTTCGGTCACGCTCCAGGGCGTGCGCCGCTGGCTGCGCGGCGAGGCGATTCCGTCGCAGGACAAGCTGCAGGTGCTGGCCGACTGGCTCGGTGTCGAACCCGAGGTGCTGCGCTTTGGCGTGGCGGTGCGGCAGTCGGTGCAGGAGCGCCGCCAGCGCTGGGAGGACGGGGCGGGTTACGTGGAGCGCGAAACCTTCGAGGCTTTCCTCTCGCTGCCCGCGCCGCAGCGCAAGATCGTGCGCGAGGTGATCCTCACGTTCGCCAAGGCGCACGAGAGCGACAACCGCTAAAATCGCCGCTCCTCAAGGAGCGCTGCAGCGCTGCCCGCCACCCGCTGGCGCCGGCGGTCGTCAGGCTTGAGGTTCCGGGCGTTCTCCGCCCGCCGGACCCACCGGTTTCCAACGGCGCTCACCAGTTCCCGATGTCTTCCCTGGTGAGCCCCATGACCGTTGTGACCGCCCCTGCCCCCGCTTCCGTTCGTCCCATGCTGCTGTCCGGCCTGGAGCCGCTGTTCATTGGCGAGGGCAGCCTGTTCGTCAACGTGGGCGAGCGCACCAACGTCACCGGCTCCAAGGCGTTCGCGCGCATGATCCTGGAAGGCCGCTACGAGGACGCGCTGGCGGTGGCGCGCCAGCAGGTGGAAAACGGCGCGCAGATCATCGACATCAACATGGACGAGGCCATGCTGGACAGCCAGGCCGCCATGGTGCGCTTCCTGAACCTGATCGCTGGCGAGCCCGACATCGCGCGCGTGCCGATCATGATCGACTCGTCCAAGTGGAGCGTGATCGAGGCCGGCCTGCAGTGCGTGCAGGGCAAGGGCATCGTCAACTCCATTTCCATGAAGGAAGGGGTGGAGAAGTTCAAGCACGAGGCGCGGCTGATCAAGCGCTATGGCGCGGCTGCCGTGGTGATGGCGTTTGACGAAGTGGGCCAGGCCGACACCTACGCGCGCAAGATTCAGATCTGCGAGCGCGCCTACCGCGTGCTGGTCGATGAAGTGGGCTTTCCGCCCGAAGACATCATCTTTGACCCCAACATCTTCGCGGTCGCGACCGGCATCGAAGAGCACAACAACTACGCGGTCGATTTCATCGAGGCCACGCGCTGGATCAAACAGCACCTGCCCGGTGCCAAGGTGAGCGGTGGTGTGTCCAACGTGTCGTTCAGCTTCCGCGGCAACGACCCGGTGCGCGAGGCGATCCACACCGTGTTCCTGTACCACGCGATCCAGGCCGGCATGGACATGGGCATCGTCAACGCCGGCATGGTGGGCGTGTACGACGAGCTGGAGCCCGAGCTGCGCGAGCGCGTGGAAGACGTGGTGCTCAATCGCCGGCCCGATGCGGGCGAGCGCCTCGTGGAAGTGGCGGAGAGCGCCAAGGGCGCGGCCAAGGACGACAGCAAGAAAAACGAATGGCGCGCGCTGCCGATCCGCGAACGCCTGACGCACGCGCTGGTGCGCGGCATCAACGAACACATCACCGAAGACACGGAAGAGATGTGGCAGCTCATCCAGGCCGAGGGCGGGCGCCCGCTGGCCGTGATCGAAGGCCCGCTGATGGACGGCATGAACGTGGTCGGCGACCTGTTCGGCCAGGGCAAGATGTTCCTTCCGCAGGTGGTGAAAAGCGCGCGCGTGATGAAGCAGGCCGTGGCCCACCTGCTGCCCTACATCGAAGAGGAAAAGCGCCAGCTCGAAGCGGCCGGTGCCGACGTGCGCAGCAAGGGCAAGATCGTGATCGCCACCGTCAAGGGCGACGTGCACGACATCGGCAAGAACATCGTCACCGTGGTCCTGCAGTGCAACAACTTCGAGGTGGTGAACATGGGCGTGATGGTGCCCTGGCAGGACATCCTGGCCAAGGCCAAGGAAGAGGGCGCCGACATCGTGGGGCTGTCGGGCCTGATCACCCCCAGCCTGGAAGAGATGCAGGTGGTGGCGGCCGAGATGCAAAAGGACCCGCATTTCCGCGACAAACAGATTCCGCTGCTGATCGGCGGCGCCACCACCAGCCGCGTGCACACGGCGGTGAAGATCGCGCCGCACTACGCCGGCCCGGTGGTCTACGTGCCCGACGCCTCGCGCAGCGTGAGCGTGGCCCAGGGGCTGATCGGTGACGGCCGGGTGCAGTACCTGGCCGAACTCAACGCTGACTACGAAAAGGTGCGCCAGCAGCACGCCAACAAGAAGGCCGTGCCGCTGTGGCCACTGGCGCAGGCGCGCGCCAACGCCACGCCGGTGGACTTCAGCACTTACACGCCGCCCGCGCCCAAGTTCATCGGCCGGCGGGTGTTCAAGAACTTCGATCTGGCCGAAGCCGCCCGGTACATCGACTGGGGGCCGTTCTTCCAGACCTGGGATCTGGCCGGTCCGTACCCCGCCATCCTCGACGACGAGATCGTGGGCGAGCAGGCGAAGAAGGTGTTCGCCGATGGCAAGGCCATGCTGAAAAAGATCATCGATGGCCGCTGGCTGACCGCCAACGCGGTGATCGGCCTGTACCCGGCCAACCGCGTGAACGCGGACGACATCGCGCTCTACGCCGACGAAACCCGCCGCCAGCCGGTGCTGACCTGGCACGGTCTGCGCCAGCAGACCGAAAAGCAGGACATCGACGGCGTGATGCGGCCCAGCCGCTGCCTGGCCGATTTTGTGGCGCCCGTCGGCACGGCCGACTACGTGGGCGTGTTCGCGGTCACCGCCGGCATCGGCGCCGAGAAGAAGGAAAAGCAGTTCCTCGACGCGCACGACGACTACAACGCCATCCTGTTCAAGGCTCTGGCCGACCGCCTGGCCGAGGCCATGGCCGAATGCATGCACGAGCGCGTGCGCAAGGACCTGTGGGGCTATGCGGCCGACGAGGCCCTGAGCAACGAAGACCTGATCAAGGAAAAGTACCGCGGCATCCGCCCGGCGCCGGGTTACCCGGCCTGCCCGGACCACTCGGTCAAGCATGGCATGTTCGAGCTGCTGGCCGCCAGCGAGATCGGCATGGCGCTGACCGACAGTCTGGCCATGACGCCGGCCGCCAGCGTGAGCGGCTTCTACTTGGCCCACCCGGCGTCGACCTACTTCAACGTCGGCAAGATCGGCGACGATCAGGTGGAGGACCTGGCCGCGCGCAGCGGCGTGGACGTGGCCGACCTCAAGCGCTGGCTCGGCCCCAACCTCTGAGGACACACGCCGTGCGGCGCAGGCTGGGGGCGTGGGCGATGGGGCTGTCGCTGGCCCTGGCCGGTTGCGCCACGCTGCCGCCGCCCCTGGCCGCCGAGCTGCGGGCCGATCCGGCACAAGGGCCCGACCCCTACCGCTTGCGCACCCCGTCGCCGGTCGGACCGGTGGCCGCACCCGACGCCGCCTACCTCGCCCGTGCGCCGGACCCGGGCCAGCTCGTTTCGGGCCTGGTGCTGGTGTGGTCCAACCCGGGCGCCACGGGCCTGTTCGTCGGCCTGTTCGGCGAGCCCTTCATGCCCTGGACCCACATCGGTCTGATCGCGGTCGAGCCCGACGGCGTGTTCGTCTACGACACCAACGCCAACCTCAGCCTGACGGACCAGGGCCCGGCCACCGGCCACGAGGGGCGCGGCGTGCAGCGCATTCCTTACGAGCGCTACGTCGATTCGGGCCAGATATTCGGGCTTTACGCGCCGCCGCCCGATGTGGACACCGACCGCCTGCTGCAACACGTGCGCGAGCAGTACGCGCGGCGCACGCCGTTCGACGCCCGCTTCGATGCCGACGATCCGTCGGCGCTGTACTGCTCGGAGTTGGTGGCCCATGCCTGGGTGGCCGCGGGAGCGCCGCCGTTGCGGCCGGTACCCGCGCGCGACCACCGCAGCTACAACCTGGTGCGCCAGCTGCTCGGCATTCCCGACACCGGGTTCTACCTGCCCGACCAGTTCATCGACCCGCAGCGGCAATTGGCGCTGTGGAGCCGGACGCATTCGCCGGCCCGGATCGAGGCGCTGTTTGCGGCCCGGCGTGAACTGGCGCTGCGGCTGGCGCCCGACGCGCCGCTGGGCCGGCTGATCCGCTGGGACGACGCGGCCCTGTCGCTCTCGGCCGCCCTGCACCTGCGCGAAGCCCCGCAGCGCTTCGTCGACGCGGCACTAGCCGGTACGGCGGTGGCGGAAACCCCGGCGCAGGCCCGCGTGCGGGTGCACGCCCTGGCCGATGCGTTCTTCGGCCCCCTGCCGCAGCCCGCCGGGCGCCCCTGAGCTGTTTTTCGCGCAGCTTTCAGCCGCGTGTCCACTGTTGGGTGATGGTGCCCGCGCTGCCGCCCGAGAAGGTGAGCGTCAGCGTGTTGCCGCTGATGCGGTAGGTGGCGCTGCCATTGCCCACGAAGCTGATGGGCAGGGTGCTGCCACCCAGGGTGATGCCGCCGCTGGTGGTGGCGTTGCTGAGGGTCAGTTGGTCGCCGCTGGTGCGGTAGTTGCCGGTGGTGACGAGGGTGCCGTTGCCGGACATCGCCCCGGCTGTGCAGACCACCTCACCGCCGACGTTGAAGCTGTCGCCCGCCTCGAAGCGCAGTTGCATCAGGCCCGAGCAGTCGACGCCCGGGGTGCCCACGTTGGCGGTGTTGGCGGCGAGCAGGGCGTTGGCGTCGGCCTGCCACAGGCCCACCAGATTGGCACCGCCCGCGCCGCCGCTGCTGCCATCGCCGTCGCTGCTGCCGCCGCCGCAGGCGGCCAGGGAGAGGGTCAGGGCCAGCAGGCCCGCGTGGTGCCAGGTTCGCTGGTGTCGGATCGTCATGGGGCATCTCCCGTGGGGGTGGAACATGGGAGGCGATGCTAGAAAGCCCGGCGCCGGCGCACCAGTGACATTTGTCATGCGCTGCTTGTGCGCGGCCACACGGGCCGTCACGCGCCGTCGGGTGGCTGCGCGGCCGGCACCTCCAGCCAGAACACCGAACCGCGGCCGGGCCGGCTGCAAAAACCCAGCGGCCAGCCGAGCTGCCGGCACACACGCTGCACCGCGCTCAGGCCCAGTCCCAGTCCTGGCGCGGGCGGCTGACCGGCCGGTGCCGGGGCGCGGAAGAAGGCCTGGAAGACCTGGGGCTGGTGTTCGGCGGCGATGCCGGGGCCGGTGTCCCACACCTCCAGCCGCAGCACCGGGCCGCAGGCGCGCTGCCGTTGCCGCACGGCCACCAGCACCCCGCCGTGCCGGGTGTACTTGAGCGCGTTGTCGATCAGGTTGTAGAGCATCCGCTGCACCGTGATGCGGGGAGCGTGCAAGGCGCCAGGCAGGCTGTGGAAGCGCAGCGACAGGCCGCGCCGTTCGGCGATGTCGCGCCACAGCTGGGCGGCTTCGAACAGCAGGGCTTCGGCGTCGACGCGGTCGCCCGGCGCGGGTGCCGGCACGTGGTCGAGCTGGTGCAGGTCCAGGATGGCGTCGAGCGTCTGGCTCAGCGACTGCGTCACGTCGCCGATGCGCCGCGCGGCGGCGGCCTGCGGCTGGCCGTCGAGGGCCTGGGCCAGGGTCTGGGCCTGCAGGTTCAGCGCCTGCACCGGCTGGCGCAGGTCGTGGCTGGCGGTGGCGAACAGGCGGCTGCGTTCCTGGTGCAGCCGTTCGAGTTCGGCTTTCTGCTCGGCCAGGGTGCGGGCCTGGGCCGCCTGTTCGAGTCGCGCCCGGATGAGCTGCACCAGGTGGCGCTGCTGGTTGCGGAACATCAGCATCAGCGTGCCGGTGAACACCGCGGTGCTGACGGCCAGCACGGTGTCGGTCAGTGTGCGCTGCCACAGCAGCCAGGCCATCAGCAGCCCACCCAGCGTGGCCTGGAAGCTCAGGCCGGCGCGCAGCGAGAAGGCCAGGCCGTTGGCCGATCCGGCCATCACGCCGACCAGCATCAGCAGCATCACCGAGAGCTGGGCGTGGTCCTGTTCGGGCATGAGCATCCACGGCGCCAGGCCCCAGAGCAGGGCGAAGGTGACGACGTGGCCCACGGCGCGCCGCTCGGCCGCCTGCAAATCGGCCAGCGCTGCCTGTTGGTATTCGGGGCGCGTGCCGGCGTGGATGCGCAGCGCCTGCCAGCCGTGGATCAGCGCGGCCCAGGCGAAGCACCCAGGTGAGCGGGTGACCCACCAGAAAAACAGCCAGATCGCCAGCGCGGGGTAGAGCGTGGTGGGCAGCGAGCGCACGTTCTGCGCGAAGAAACGCCGCAGCCGCTCGGTCTCGATCGGTTCGCTCAGCGCATCCGCGTCGGCCATGGCAGGGCTCAGCGGCGGAACAGGGCCAGCAACTGGCTGCGGCTGTGCACGTCGAAGGCGGTGAACACGTCCGAGACGTGGTTGCGCACGGTGCCGTGCGACAGGCCGGTGTGCTGCGCGATGTCCTTGTTGGAGCGGCCTTCCAGCATCTGCTGCAGCACCACCAGTTGCCGCGGGGTCAGACCCGCTGCCGCGGGGATCGGAGCGGTGTGGCGCGCCAGCGGCGCCGCGGCGCGCCGGTACAGCAGGGGCAGGAGCGCCTGCAGCAGTTCGTCGCGCCGGCCGGATTTGGCGACGAAACCATCGGCACCCTGTTCCCGCAGGTGCTGGGCCACGCCGTCGTCGCTCAGCGCCGAGAGCACCACGATGGCGCTGGCGGGGCAGGCGCGGCGCATGGCCGACAGCGCGCTGAAGCCGCTGGCGTCCTGCAGGGTCAGGTCGAGCAGGATCAGGTCGGGCGCCTGGGGCCGCACCGCCTGGAGCGCCTGCGCGAGGCTGGCGGCTTCGGCCACGGTCACGTGCGGCCAGTGGGCCCGCAGGTAATCCACCAGCGACTCGCGCAGCATCGCGTGGTCTTCGACGACCAGCAGAGAGGTGCGGGGTGGGGTGTGCATGGCGGGACGTGTGACGATCCCGGATTGTGGGTGCTGGGGCTCGTTTTGGTGCACCACCCACCATTTGGGGGGTATGCCGCCGCCCGCGCCGCCCATGCGGACGGCGGCGGGATCAGCCGCCCGACCGCAGCGCGCGCCGGTACTGCACCGCTTCGGCCACGTGGCCAGGCGCGACCGTGTCGCTGTCCGCCAGATCGGCGATGGTGCGGGCCACGCGCCAGACGCGGTGCATGCTGCGCGCGCTCCAGCCGAGCCGGGCGGCAGCCGTGTGCAGGAACTGGCGCGCGGCGGTGTCGGCCTGCAATTGCCCGTCAAGTTCGCGCCCCGCCAGTTGCTGGTTGGGCTGGCCCTGCCGGGCTTCGGCGCGGGCGCGCGCCGCCACCACGCGCGTGCGCACGGTGGCGCTGTCTTCGCTGGGCGCGCTGTGCAGCAGCTCGGCCGGCGGCAGGGCCGGCACTTCCACGTGCAGGTCGATGCGGTCCAGCAGCGGGCCGCTCAGGCGCCCCTGGTAGCGGGCGATCTGGTCGGGCGTGTCGCGGCAGGCACGGGTCGGGTGGCCGAGGTAGCCGCAGGGGCAGGGGTTCATGGCCGCCACCAGTAAAAAACGGGCCGGGAACTCGCTTTGCATCGCCGCGCGCGAGATGCGGATGTGCCCGGTTTCGAGCGGTTCGCGCAGGGCCTCGAGCGCGGCGCGCGGGAATTCGGGCAGTTCGTCGAGAAACAGCACCCCGTGGTGGGCCAGGGAGATTTCGCCGGGGCGCGGGGGTGAGCCGCCGCCCACCAGCGCCACCGCGCTGGCACTGTGGTGCGGGCTGCAGGTCGGTCGCCGGCCCCACTGGTCGAGCGCGAAACGACCGGCCAGCGACGCCACGGCGGCCGACTCCAGCGCCTCGTGCGTGGCCATCGGCGGCAGGATGCCCGCCAGCCGCTGCGCCAGCATGCTCTTGCCCGAACCGGGCGGGCCGACCATCAGCAGGCTGTGGCCGCCGGCGGCGGCGATTTCGAGCGCGCGGCGCGCGGCCGCCTGGCC
>NZ_BSPB01000078.1:0-11690 GCF_030160815.1 Hydrogenophaga electricum
AGCCGGCGCGCCACCCACGACGAATCGGGCAGCGGGCCGAAACGGATCGCCAGGTCGATGCGCGCCTGGATCAGGTCGATCGGCGCGTCGTCCACCAGCAGGTGCAGCCGCAGCGCCGGGTGCTGCGCCAGCAGCGGCCCGAGTGCGGGGGCGATGTGGCGCGCAAACCCGACCGGCGCCGACAGGCGCAGCAGGCCGACCGGGGCTTCCCGCGTGTGCTGGAGTTCGGCGCGCGCCTGGGCGGCCGCGCGCAGCAGCGCCGCGCAGTGTTCGTGAAAACGCTCACCGGCCTCGGTCAGCGCCAGTTGCCGGGTGGAGCGGTGCAGCAGCGTGACGCCGCCATCGGTTTCGAGCTGGCGCACCTGCTGGCTCACGGCCGACGGGCTCATGCCCAGCGCGCGCGCCGCGCCGCTCATCGAACCGTGTTGCACCACGGTGGCGAAGATGGCCATGCGCCGGAGATCGTCCATGGGTTGATTGTGAAGTACAGCTTCAAAAAGAAGGCCTGAGATGCCCTCTACCGGGGATATTTTGCGGCCCATAGCATAGAGCCCATCGATCAACCTGTTTTGGAGATTCCCATGAAAGTCACCCTCATCGGCACCGGTTTTGTCGGTTCGGCCGTGCTCGACGAACTGCTGCAACGCGGCCACCAGGTCACGGTGCTGGCCCGCCATCCGGAGAAACTGGCGGCCCGCCCGGGGCTGACGGTGCGCGCCGGTTCGGCGCAGAACCCCGAGGACGTGCAGGCCGCTGCGGCGGGCCAGGACGCCGTCATCAGCGCCTACAACCCGGGCTGGACGGTGCCGGACATCCACGACCAGTTTCTGGCCGGCACGCGCGCCATCTTCGCGGGCGTCAAGGCCGCGGGCACCAAGCGCCTGCTGGTGGTCGGCGGTGCGGGCAGCCTGTACGTGGCGCCCGGTGTGCAACTGGTGGACACGCCCGAATTCCCGGCCGACTGGAAACAGGGCGCGCTGGCGGCGCGCGAGGCGCTGAACCTGATCCGCCTGGAAACCGGTCTCGAATGGACCTTCCTCTCGCCCGCGATCCTGCTGGAGCCCGGGGTGCGCACCGGCCAGTACCGCGTGGGCCAGGACGCGCTGCTGATGAACAGCGACGGGCCCGGCCGCATCTCGGTGCAGGACATGGCCGTGGCCATCGTCGACGAGATCGAACAGCCCCAGCACATCCGCCAGCGCTTCACGGTGGCGAACTGATCCGGCATGCCCCAGCCGGGGCACGCCAGGGCCGCTGCTCAGCGCCCCCGGACCATCGGCTCGTGTGCCGGGACCGGCGGCGGTGTTCGGGCCGGGTCTGCTGCGGGGGTGACGGCCTGCGCGGGCGCCGGCTCGGTCAGCAACTGGCCAAGCGGCATTTCCTGCAGCAGGCCCGAGCGGTGCAGCACCCCGATCCGGGTCTGGTCCGCACTGAGCAGGAACTGCGGCGGGGCATTCGCCGGGCTGTAGCCGGCCGAGCGGCACACGCAGCCGGCCGCGATGCGCTCGCAGGCCTGCCGGTCATGGCCCAGCGCCTGCAGGCGCGGCCCCACCTCGCGCTGGAACCGCTCCAGCCAGGCCTCGTGCGCCGGTGGCACCTGAGGTGCCACCCCGATGCGCCCCTGGGCGGGGTCGTCGTGGCGCCATTGCGCCTGGCGGCGCCCGTGCTTGTCTTCCAGCACGTCGCCGTTGCGGGCGGTCTGCCAGACCTCGGTGTACAGCCGCTGTGGCGCCTGCGGGTCATGGCGGCGCTCGGGCGGCACATCGGCGATGCCCACGCCCCGGTGCTGGAAATACGCCGTCATGCCTTCGAGCACATGGGCTGCCGTGCCCTGGGCGTCGTAGCCGCCACCGACGCCGACATGGTTGCCCGGGTGGCGCACCTGCGTCACGCGCGGATCGTTGACGGGGTACAGCGGGCGGAAGTCGCTGCGGTGCTCGTGCTCGGCGATCACCGACAGCACCTGGCCCTGCACGTTGGGCGGGATGTGCATCGGTGCGGTCACGAAACGCGCCACGGGATCGATCAGCGCCATCGCGGTGACGGGGATGCTGCCCGGAGGGGCCAGCACCTGGCCATCGGGCGCCACCAGACCGCGTTCGTGGAGCAACTGGGCGAAGCGGATGGCGGAGGCTGCGCCGCGGCTGAAGCCGGCAACGGCCACGCCCAGGTCGCTCACCTGGGCGCCGGGGGTGGTCTTGAGGTAGTCGATGGCGACATCGCTGAAGTCGCGGTAGGCCTTTTCGGCGGCGGCCTGGATCGCGTCGGTGGGGAAGAAGGCGGCTTGCAGCGGACCGCCCTGGTCGCCGCCGGTGCCGACACCGGGGTAGTAGCGAGCCCTTATGCCTGCATTGCTTTCTGCGGCCTCTCTGGCCTGCATACCCAATTGACTGATGTTGGTCGGATACGGATCGCCGGAAAGCTTGAGGTTGGCCTCATCGTTGTGGGTGCCATCAAAGGCGGCGAAGAACGTGAAGCGGGTGGCGCAGCCCTGCATTCCTGCGGTTTCCATGGCTTGCCGCGCGGCCGGCAGGCGGGCCAGCTCTTGCGGCGTCAGTTCCCGGACAAAGGACGTTCCCATAGGGCACCTCAGCGGGACGGCGCGTTCGGGAAGATCTCGTAGGCCTGGGCAAACTTGGAGCGCCAGGTCCTGAGAACCGGGGGCGCACCGTAGGCCGGCTTGCGTTCGGGGGTGACCACGTAGACATACAGCTGCGGGCCGTCGATGACGAAGGTCAGCTCGTGGTCGGTCATGTCGCGGGGCAGGCGTTGGCGCAGGTCCACGCGCTGCTCGAAGACTTCACCGGTGGCTTTGAGCCGCCACTTCACGAACAGGAATTCCCCCACAGGCATGGGGCCGTTGACGCCCCATGAATTGCCTATGCCTTTGTCATCCCGGGAGTTGGCCCGCGTTGGTGCGTATTGGTCGCCGTAGCTGAACGCCAGCAGTTCGGCTTGTTGGGCCCAGCCGTCGTTCCAGCCTTCATAGCTGAAGGCGTGCGAGACCAGCTTCGGTCCGGTGGCGCAGGCGGCCAGCGCCCAGAGCAGGCCGAGCGTGGCCAGTCCGCGGGCAAAGACGTGCTGGATCGACATCTGTTTTTCTCCTCCCTGTCATACCCCTCAGTCCGGGGTGACGGGAAGCATAAACGAACGCGGTGCCCGACCGGCGCCGCTGCTCAGCCCGCCTGCCCGACGCGCGCGGCCAGGTGGGCCAGTGCCTCGTCCACCTGGTCGACCAGCACCAGGCACAGGTCGCCGGGCTGCAGGCGTTCCAGGGCGGTGTCGATGGCGACGAACTCGCCCCGGATTTCATCCACCCGCGTGGTCCGGGGCGCGTCGGCCAGGCCTTCGCGCAGCAGCGCGATCACTTCGCCGTCTTCGCGCCCGCGCTGGCAGGCGTCCTGGTAGAGGATGACGTCGTCGAAGGCGCGGCCCAGGATCTGGGTCTGCTCGCGAATGTCTTCGTCGCGCCGGTCGCCGGCGCCGCTGATCACCACCGAGCGGCGCTGCGCCGGCATCGCCTCCACCGCCGCCACCAGCGCGCGCATCGCGTCGGGGTTGTGGCCGTAGTCGGCGATCAGGGTGGCGCCTTTGTAGGCCATCACGTTGAAGCGGCCGGGGGCGTTGTCGCTGTCGTTGACGAAGCTGGCCAGCCCGGCGCGGATCGCCTCCCACGACAGGTCCACGCCCCAGGCCGCGGCGATGGCGGCCATGGCGTTGTCCACCTGGAAGCCGATGCTGCCCTCGCGCGTCAGCGGGATGTCGCGCAGCGACACGCTTTCGCGCCAGTTGCCTTCGGTCGCGATGATGTGGCCGCCATCGACGAAGACGCAGCGGCGGCCCTGCGCGCGGTGGGTGGCCAGCACCGGGTGGTGGCGGTCGGCCGCGAAGTAGATGACGCCGCCCGTGCACACGCCGGCCATGGCGACCACGTGCGGGTCGGTGGCGTTGAGCACGGCGAAACCGTCGCTGGCGACGTTCTGCACGATCACCCGCTTGAGCACCGCCAGGTCTTCCACCGTGGTGATGAAGTTCAGGCCCAGGTGGTCGCCGGCGCCGATGTTGGTGACCACCGCCACCTGGCAGCGGTCGAAGCCCAGGCCTTCGCGCAGCACGCCGCCGCGCGCGGTCTCGAACACCGCCGCGTCCACATCGGGGTGCATCAGCACGTTGCGCGCGCTCTTGGGGCCGGAGCAGTCGCCGGAATCGGTCTGGCGGCCGTCGACGTACACGCCGTCGGTGTTGGTCATGCCCACGCGCAGGCCGCTGGCCGCCAGCAGGTGCGCGATCAGGCGCGTGGTGGTGGTCTTGCCGTTGGTGCCGGTGACGGCCACCACCGGCACCCGCCCGTCGTCGTCGGGCGCGTACAGGCGCGAGACGATGGCCTCGCCCACCGGCCGGGGTTTGCCGTAGGAGGGCGACAGGTGCATGCGCAGGCCGGGCGCGGCGTTCACTTCCACGATGCCGCCGGACTGTTCCTCCAGCGGCCGGCCCACGGTTTCGCAGACCACGTCCACGCCGCAGATTTCCAGGCCGATCATGCGCGCGGCGGTCACGGCGCGCGCGGCCACTTCGGGGTGCACGTCGTCGGTCACGTCGGTGGCCGATCCGCCGGTGGACAGGTTGGCGTTGTTGCGCAGCACCACGCGGTGGCCGGCTTCGGGCACGTCGTCGGGCGACAGGCCCTGGATCTGCAGGCGCGACAGCGCGATGTCGTCGATGCGGATCTTGGTCAGCGAGGTGGCGTGGCCGTCGCCCCGGCGCGGGTCGGTGTTGACCTGGTCGACCAGCTCGCGCACCGTGTGCTCGCCGTCGCCGATCACGTGCGGCGGATCGCGGCGCGCCGCCGCGACCAGCTTGTCGCCCACAACCAGCAGCCGGAAGTCGCTGCCGGGCAGGAACTTCTCCACCATCACCTGGCCGATTTCGGCCGCCACGCGGTAGGCGGCTTCGAGGTGGTCGCGGCTGACGATGTTGACGGTGACGCCCTTGCCCTGGTTGCCGTCCTGCGGCTTGAGCACCACGGGCAGGCCGATCTCCTGCGCGACCTCCCAGGCCTCGTCGACGCTGTCCACCGGCCGGCCCAGGGGCACCGGCACGCCGGCCGCGCGCAGCAGGGTCTTGGTCAGGTCCTTGTCCTGGGCGATGGATTCGGAGACGGCGCTGGTGGAGTCGACCTCGGCGGCCCAGATGCGGCGCTGGCGCGAGCCCCAGCCGAACTGCACCAGGCTGCCGCTGGTCAGGCGCCGGTAGGGAATGCCGCGCGCCACGGCGGCCTGCACGATGCAGCCGGTGGACGGGCCCAGGCGCACGTCTTCGTCCAGCTCGCGCAGCGCGGCCAGCGTCTGCGCCACATCGAAAGGCTGGTCGGCCAGGGCGGCCTGAATCAGGGCTTCGGCCGCGGCCAGGGCCTGGCGACCCACGGCCTCTTCGGTGTATTCGACCACCACCTGGAAGGTGCCGCGCTCCACGGTTTCGGTGGTGCGGCTGAAGCTGACCACACAGCCCGCCTGCGCCTGCAGGGCCAGCGCCACCGCTTCCAGCACGTGGGCCAGCGAGGCTTCGTCGGGCTGGCGCCGCAGGTTGCCCAGGCCGGGAAACAGGGTGCGCAGCCGCAGCTCGAAACCGGGCAGTGTGGTCAGGGCGCGTTCGTGTTCGTCGCAGGCCACGATGGCTTCGATGGCGGTCTGGCGGCTCCACAGGTTGGGACCGCGCAGCGCACGGATGCGGGAGATGTCCATGGAAGGCGTGTAGGTTTTTTGGGGGGTGAGCGGCAGGCGGCTGCGGCGTCGGGGCTGGGCGGGGAAGCGGTCAGCGGGGCAGGTGGAGCACGAAGGTTTCCAGGCCGGCGGCGACGAGTTCCGGCGCGATGCCGAAGCCCCAGGCGGCGGCAATCGCCACCAGCAGGGCATCGGCCAGCGCGGGCTCGTCGGCGCGGCCGTGGCGGGCCAGCAGGCCGGCCACGTCGATCGGGGTGATGGGCTCGCTGCCCTGGCTGCCGGCCAGTTGCACCAGGCCCTGCGCATCCATCAGGGCGGCCCGGCCCCCACGTTCGAGGTGGCTGGTGATCACCTTGGCCGGGCCTTGCGCGCCGGTGCGGCCGTAGAACAGGACTTCGCCGTCGCACAGCTCGGCCAGGTCGGCAACCCACTCGTCGTCACCGTTGAGTACGCCCACCCCTTCGGGCAGCACCACGTCGATCTGGGTGCGCATGACCTTGCGCATGGCGCCGATGCCGCTCACGTCGTGGCGGGCCAGGTCGGGCCAGCCGTCGAAGTCGGTGACCACGCCGATCAGGCAGCGGTCGTAGGGCAGGCCGTCGTCGAGGATCAGGCCCGGGCCGTTTTCAAACACCGCCGCGCGCAGGTTGCGGTTCATCAGCAGCCGGTGGCTGGCGCTCCAGTAGTCGCGCGCCAGCGCCGGCCCGGGGGCTTCGATGCGGCGCTGGCCGAGAAAAATGCCGTCGGCACAGGCCAGCCCCGTGGACAGGCCGGACAGGCGTGTGAGCCAGGCGATGGCGCGCGCGACCAGCGGCGTGGCGCGGGTGCCGGCCACGCCGACCACCGGGATGCGGCCCGGGTTCGGGTCGTTGTCGTCATCGTCCTCGCTGGTGGGGAACAGGTGTTCGACGATGGCCTGCCCCACCGGCCGGGGCTGGCCGATGGCGGGCTTGAGGTGCATCAGCAGGCCGGGCCCGGCGTTGACTTCAACCACGGCGCCGCCCTGTTCGTGCAGCGGCCGGCCGATGTCCTCGGCCACCAGGTCGATGCCCGCGATGTCCAGCCCGACGGTGCGCGCCGCGAGCCCGGCCAGGTAGGCCACTTCGGGGTGCACGTCGTCGGTGCAGTCGATGGCGACGTTGCCATTGCGCTGGATCAGGATGCGCCGGCCCGCGGCGGGCACGGTCTCGGGGCTGAGGCCCTGGCGCTGCAGGTCGAGCCGGATCACACCGTCTTCGGCGATGTCCAGCCGGTTGAGCGGGTGGTCTTCGGTGGTGCCGCGGCGCGGGTCGGTGTTGATCTGCAGGTCGAGCAGCTCGGCCACGGTGTGGCGCCCGTCGCCCGTGATCCAGGCCGATTCGCCGCGCGCGGCCGCCACCATTTCACCCCCGACCACCAGCAGCCGGTGCTCGTTGCCAGGGATGCAGCGTTCGACCAGCACCTCGCTGCCGTGCCGGTCGGCCAGCGCGAACGCGGCCTCGACGTCGGCCTGCTCGCGCAGGTCCAGCGTCACGCCGCGGCCGTGGTTGCCGTCGCTGGGCTTGACCGCGACCGGCAGCCCGATGTCGCAGGCGGCCTCCCAGGCGGCGGCGGCGCTGGTCACGGCCTGACCCTCGGGCACCGGCACGCCCACCGCCTGCAACAGGGTCTTGGTCAGGTCCTTGTCGCCGGCCACGCCCTCGGCGATGGCGCCGGTGCGGTCGGTCTCGGCGGTCCAGATGCGGCGCTGGCGTGCGCCGTAGCCCAACTGCACGAGGTTGCCGTCGTTGAGGCGGATGTGGGGAATCTGGCGGTCGGTGGCGGCGGCCACGATGCAGGCCGTGGACGGCCCGAGGTAGCTGTCGTCGATGGCGTCGCGCACGGCGCGCACCGCGGCCGCCACGTCGAAGGCCTGGTCGCGGATCGCGGCCGTCAGCAGGGCATGGGCCTGGGCCAGCGCCACGCGGGCCACCTGTTCGTCGCGTGCCCGGAACACCATGCGGTAGACGCCGTGCCGGGTGGTGCTGCGCGTCTGGCCGAAACCGGTGGGCATGCCCGCCAGGTTCAGCAGCTCGATCACGCAGTGCTCCAGGATGTGGCCGGCCCAGGTGCCTTCGTGCAGACGCTGCAGAAAGCCGCCCCGTTCGCCCACCCCGCAGTGGTGTTCCACCAGCGCCGGCAGCAGCGCCACCAGGCGGTCCGAGAGACCGGGAATCCGGTTCGAGGGGTAGTCTTCGAGGGGCCCCAGGTCCAGCCAGACCTCCAGGACCGGACGGAATGTCCAGATGTTCGGGCCGCGCAGATAGGTGACGCGCAGGAGTTGGATCTCGGTCGTGGCGAGGGGCATGATGGCGTGGTGGACAGGGGCGAGGCCACGGTGTCTCCGGCCAGCGGCTGCTCGCTCAATCCCATATTGTGAACCGTCCGCCCGTGTCCGGTGCTTTCAGATCATGGAAAATTCGCGTCCAGTGGTTTTCACGACACCGTTTTCATGACCCCCATTCGATCCACCACCCCGGCACTGGCGCCCGCGCCATCCGGCGCCGAGGCGCTTTGGCCCGGCGAAACCGAACAGGCCCGGCTGGCGATCGATCTGGACGACGCGCTGCGCTTCGTGCCGGGGTTGCTGGTGCTGACCGAACAACGCCTGCTGGCCCGCGACGGCGAAGGCCGCTGGCAGGCCTTTGCGCTGGCCGATGGCCTGGTGCTGCGCCACACCGACCACGCGGGCGTGGGCACGCTGGAGCTGCAGGCCGGCGGGGCGCTGCGGGCGCGCTGGCGCTTCACCCTGGGCGCCAACGTGCAGGCCCTGCGCCTGGCCAAGCGCTTCGAGCAGCTGCAGGAGGCCCGCGCGCACGGGGCACCCGTGACGGGCGACGACCCGGGCCACTGCCCCTCGTGCCACCACCCGCTGCCCGAAGACTCCGACGAATGCCCGGTCTGCACGCGCGAGCTCAACACCCCGCCCAGCACCTGGGTGCTGCTGCGGCTGTGGCGCTTCGCGCGCCCGTACCAGGGCCAACTGCTCAGCGGCTTCCTGCTGACGCTGGCCGCCACCGCCGCCACCCTGGTGCCGCCGTACCTGACGATTCCGCTCATGGACGAGGTGCTGATCCCGTTCCAGAACGGCCAGCGCATCGATCCGGTCTATGTGCTGTGGCTGCTGTCCGGTCTGCTGGGCTCGGCGCTGCTGGCCTGGGGCCTGGGCTGGGCGCGCACCTGGGTGCTGGCGCTGGTGTCCGAACGCATCGCGGCCGATTTGCGCACCCACGCCTTTGAACACCTGCTGGGCCTGTCGCTGGACTACTTCGGTGCCAAGCGCACGGGCGACCTGATGGCGCGCATCGGCTCCGAGACCGACCGCATCTCGGTGTTTCTCTCGCTGCACGCGCTGGACTTCGCCACCGACGTGCTGATGCTGGCCATGACCAGCGCCATCCTGTTTTCCATCAACCCCTGGCTGGCGCTGGTCACGCTGCTGCCGCTGCCCTTCATCGCCTGGATGATCCACGTGGTGCGCGACCGGCTGCGCACCGGCTTCGAGAAGATCGACCGCGCCTGGGGCGACGTGACCAACGTGCTGGCCGACACCATTCCCGGCATCCGCGTGGTCAAGGCCTTCGCCGCCGAACGGCGCGAAGCGCGGCGCTTCCGCGACGCCAACCAGGCCAACCTGGCGGTCAACGACCGGCTCAACAAGGTCTGGAGCCTGTTCTCGCCCACGGTGGCGCTGCTCACCGACATCGGCCTGCTGGTGGTCTGGGGCTTCGGCATCTGGCAGGTCAGCCGCGGCGAGATCACCGTGGGCGTGCTCTCGGCCTTCCTGGCCTACATCGGGCGCTTCTACGGCCGGCTCGATTCGATGAGCCGCATCGTCAGCGTGACGCAGAAGGCCGCGGCCGGTGCCAAGCGCATCTTCGACATCCTCGACCACGTCTCCAGCGTGCCCGAGCCGGCCGAGCCGGTGACGCTGCCGCCAGCCGGCCTGAGTGGCGGCGTGACGCTGGAGGATGTGGCTTTCCGCTACGGCAACCGCTCTGTTATCCGGCGCCTGAGCCTGGACATCCGCCCCGGCGAGATGATCGGCCTGGTGGGCCACAGCGGCTCGGGCAAGAGCACCCTGGTCAACCTGTTGTGCCGCTTCTACGACGTCAGCGGCGGCTCGATCAAGGTCGACGGCATCGACCTGCGCCGCATCGCCGTGGCCGATTACCGCCGCCACATCGGCCTGGTGCTGCAGGAACCCTTCCTGTTCTTCGGCACCATCGCCGAAAACATCGCCTACGGCCGGCCCGACGCCACGCGCGAACAGATCGTGGCCGCCGCGCGCGCCGCGCACGCGCACGACTTCATCCTGCGCCTGCCGCAGGGCTACGACTCGCTGGTCGGCGAACGCGGCCAGGGCCTGTCGGGCGGCGAGCGCCAGCGCATCAGCATCGCGCGGGCGCTGCTGATCGACCCGAAGTTCCTGATCCTCGACGAGGCCACCTCGGCGGTCGACACCGAGACCGAAAAGGAAATCCAGAAGGCGCTGGACAACCTGGTGCAGGGCCGCACCACCATCGCCATCGCGCACCGCCTGTCCACGCTGCGCAAGGCCGACCGGCTGGTGGTGATGGACCGTGGCGAGATCGTCGAAGTGGGGCCGCACGAAACGCTTATGGCGCGCCAGGGCGCGTACTGGCGCCTGTACGAAGCCCAGGCACGCAAGGCCGAGGCGGAGGACGACGGCGACTCCGAGCACGACGCCGTGCTGCTGGCGCGCCAGCCTGTGCCCCCGTCCCGCCCCACCGCCTGACCCACCGCCGAAAGCCGAGCATGAGCGCTTCTCCCCTGCCCTTTTTCACCCTGGCGCGCGATCCGCTGGGCCGGCTGGTGTGCACCGACGCGGCCGGCGTTGCGCACGTGGGCGCGCTGCCGGTGCGCGCCTTTCCGCTCACGGCGCCCGATGAAGGCCTGTCGCTGGTCAGCGCCGAAGGCCGCGAGCTGGTGTGGATCGACCGCCTGGCCGACCTGCCCGCCGAGACGCGCGCGCTGATCGAGGCCGAGCTGGCGGTGCGCGAATTCGTGCCCGAGATCCAGCGCATCGTCAGCGTCTCGACCTTCGCCACGCCCAGCCTCTGGGAGGTTGAGACCGACCGCGGTCCGACCACGCTGGCGCTCAAGGCGGAAGAAGACATCCGGCGCCTGCCCGGCGCGCGCGGCAGCCTGCTCATCACCAGCGGGCACGGCACCGTGTTCCGGGTGCGCGACCTGTTCGCGCTGGACCGCCATTCCCGGCGGCTGATCGAGCGCTTTCTCTGAGCGGCCGCCTTCAGGCGGGCGCCACGGCCGGCCGCTGCGGCTCCACCACCACCAGCAGGTCGGCGTCGCTCTCGTCGAGCACGCGCCGGGTCACGCTGCCCAGCAGCAGCTCCTCGGTCACGTGCGTGCCGTGTTTGCCCATGGCGATCAGGTCGCAGCCCAGGCGTTCCTGCTGCGCGGTGATCAGGCCGACCGCCTCGCCATGACCGACCCAGCTCGTGTAGTCGCCTTCGCGCAAGCCCTCGGCCGCAGCCAGGGCCCGCAACTGCTGCAGCGCCCGCTCGCGCGCCTCGGCGCGGTACTGCGCCACGATGTCGGCGGAGACGCTGGCGTAGCGCAGCAGGCCTTCGAAGGGCGCTTCAAAGCCGTGCAGCAGCACCAGGCCGGCCTGCGGCGCCAGCGTCCGCACCAGCCGGATCTGCAGCGCCGACGCGGGCGAAAAGTCGATCGGCAGCAGCACGCGCCGGTAGGGGGCCGCATCGGGCTGGCGCGCCAGCAGCACCGGACAGGGGCTGTGGCGCAGCACGCGCGTGGCGGTGGAGCCGAGCACCATGTGCCGCAGCGGGTTGTCGCCGCGCGCGCCCAGCACCATCAGGTCGGCGCCAGTGGTGGCGGCCAGCGCCGGCAGCGCGCTGCCGGCCGCGCCGTTTTCCAGGCGGATGTCGACCGCCACACCGTGCGGCCGGG
>NZ_BSPB01000079.1:0-10937 GCF_030160815.1 Hydrogenophaga electricum
GCGGCAGGCGTCGCGGCGTGCACGCGGGCCCAGCCGTTGTCGTCGGCCGGGCCGGCCTCGCCGTCGGGCCGTTCGGGCAGGAACTGCCGCACCACGTCCAGCAGATGCCGCGCCCGGTAGACCTGTGCGTCGGGCACCAGGGCCGCTTCTTCGGCACTGCCGGGCGGCAGCACCAGGCGCCGTGGCGCGGCGTCCCCGGCGGTGTGCACCGCCAGGCTCATGGCCAGGGCGCCGCGGACCGGCCGCAACTCACCGCCCAGTGACAGTTCGCCGGCGAATTCCCAGCCGTGCAGGCGCTCGCCGTCGATCACGCCGCTGGCGGCCAGGATGCCCAGCGCCACGGGCAGGTCGAAGCGCCCCGAGTCCTTGGGCAGGTCGGCCGGCGCGAGGTTGACCGTGATGCGCTTGTTCGACGGAAATTCCAGCCCCGCGTTGGCCAGTGCCGATCGCACGCGCTCGCGCGACTCCTTGACCTCGGTGTCGGCCAGGCCCACCAGCGTGAAGCTGGGCAGACCGTTGGCCAGATGCACCTCGACCTGCACGGGGCGGGCATGCAAACCGTGCAGCGCACGGCTGTGAACCAGTGACAGACCCATAGAACTCCCTGTTTTGGTGCATCCTGGCCAGAAGGTGGGTGGGCCTTGTCCGGCATGAATTGCACGATTTTGGTGCTTTTTCAGGTGCCACACGGGTTGCGCGTCTGAAGCGCGCGGCGCCGGGGCACCTGAGGGCGAACTTAAGCCTTGAAACGTGGATGTGTGGCCCGTGCGGGTCGGCCGATGCCCGAAATGTGACTTTCTTCGCAGGCCGGGGAACTCCCGGCTGGCACGTTCCCTGCTTGGGGCTGAAGGCGATGGATTCGCGGCCCGGCGTACCCGGGGCCACAGTCTGCATCCAAAGAGGGCACTGCGCTTTCCGGCCAGTGCCATGCGTTTCACCCGATGTCGGCCCCCGGGCCCTGACAACCTCCTGTCGAAGAGGAAACACAGCATGAAAATGGTTTCAGCCATCATCAAGCCGTTCAAGCTGGACGAGGTGCGCGAAGCACTCTCCGGTATTGGCGTGCAAGGCATCACCGTGACCGAAGTCAAAGGCTTTGGCCGTCAGAAAGGCCATACCGAGCTGTACCGCGGCGCGGAGTACGTGGTGGACTTCCTGCCCAAGGTCAAGATCGAAGCCGCTGTTGACGACGCCCTCGTCGAGCGCGTGATCGAGGCGATCGAAGGCGCGGCCCGCACCGGCAAGATCGGCGACGGGAAGATTTTCGTTTCCTCGCTCGAACAGGTGGTCCGCATCCGCACCGGTGAAACCGGCAAGGAAGCGCTCTGATCGCATCTCCCTGACACAAGAAAGATCACGGACATGAAAAAATTCCTTGCAACCCTGATGTTGGGACTGGGTCTGGCTTTCGGCGGCCTCAACGCCGTCGCCCAGACCGCCACCGAAACCGCCCCGGCTGCCGAAGCCGCCGCCCCGGCCGCTGCTGCCGAAGCCGCGCCGGCCGCCGAAGCCCCGGCTGCAGCGGAAGAAGCGCCCAAGGTCGATTCCGGCGACACCGCCTGGATGCTGACCTCCACCCTGCTGGTCATTCTGATGACCATCCCGGGCCTGGCCCTGTTCTACGGCGGTCTGACCCGCTCCAAGAACATGCTGTCGGTGCTGATGCAGGTGTTCGTCATCTTCTCCCTGATCAGCCTGCTGTGGTCCATCTACGGCTACAGCCTGGCGTTCTCGGGCGAGGGCAAGTTCTTTGGTGATTTCAGCAAGCTCTTCCTGAGCGGCGTGACCCCCGACACCTTTGGCGCGCTGTCGACGATCCCCGAATACGTGTTCATCTCCTTCCAGGGCACCTTCGCCGCCATCACCGTGGCGCTGATCGTCGGCTCCTTCGCCGAGCGCATCAAGTTCTCCGCCGTGCTGCTGTTCGCCGTGCTGTGGTTCACCTTCTCCTACGTGCCGATGGCCCACATCGTTTGGGGTGGCGGCCTGCTGGCCAAGGACGGCGCGCTGGACTTCGCTGGCGGCACCGTGGTGCACATCAACGCCGGTATCGCGGGTCTGGTGGGTGCCTACGTCCTGGGCAAGCGCATCGGCTACGGCAAGGAATCCATGGCGCCTCACAGCCTGACGCTGACCATGGTGGGTGCTTCCCTGCTGTGGGTGGGCTGGTTCGGTTTCAACGCCGGCTCCGCCGGTGCCGCCAACGGTGGTGCAGGCCTGGCCTTCATCAACACCGTGCTCGCCACCGCCGCTGCCACCCTGAGCTGGATCGCTGCTGAAGGCCTGATCAAGGGCAAGGCTTCGATGCTGGGTGCCGCTTCCGGTGCCGTCGCTGGCCTGGTGGCCATCACCCCGGCTGCCGGCTTCGTCGGCCCGATGGGCTCCATCGTCATGGGTCTGCTGGCCGGTGTGATCTGCCTGTGGGGTGTGACCGGTCTGAAGAGCATGCTCAAGGCCGACGACTCGTTCGACGTGTTCGGTGTCCACGGCGTGGGCGGCATCCTGGGTGCCATCCTGACCGGCGTGTTCGCTGCACCCGGCCTGGGCGGCACCATGGGCGACGACTTCGCCATCGGCGCCCAAGTGTGGATCCAGGTCAAGAGCGTGCTGTTCACCATCGGCTGGTCTGCCGTCGTGGCCTTTATCGCCTACAAGATCGCTGACCTGACCATCGGCCTGCGTGTGACCGAAGAACAGGAACGCGAAGGTCTGGACATCAGTTCGCACGGCGAAACGGCCTACAACCGTTGAGTCGTCCCCCGCGTGGCGGGCAGCATGCCGGCCTGGCCTGAAGCTGCCACGCATTTTTGAGAGTCTCCTTTGGATGTTCACCCCGCGTTGCCGCAAGGCACGCGGGGTTTTTTCTGGGGCGTGGCCCGCGGCGCCGGGCTGTGCCCGTTTGCAGGGTTTCATGCAAAAAATTCAACGGCATGTCCCAGGGGGCTCGCTACCATGGCGCCCATGCGAGACAGCCCCACGAACGAAGAACCCCAGGCCCTGATCGAGCGCGTCCGGGCCGCAGCCGCGGCAGCGCAGCCGCTGCGCATCACCGGTGGCCAGACCAAAGCCTTCTATGGCGAACCCGTTTCGGCAGAGCCCCTGAGCACCCGCGACTGGTGCGGCATCGTCAGCCACGAACCGAGTGAACTGGTGATCACCGTGCGCGCCGGTACCCCGCTGGCCGAAGTCGAGGCCGCGTTGGCCGAACAGGGGCAGCACCTGCCTTTCGATCCGCCGCACTTCGTGTCCGGTTCGGGTACGGGCGCCACCATCGGGGGTGTGGTGGCGGCGGGCCTGGCCGGTCCGGCGCGCGCCACCGTGGGCGGCGTGCGCGACTTCGTGCTGGGGGCACAGTTCATCAACGGCAAGGGCGAATGGCTGACCTTCGGCGGCCAGGTCATGAAGAACGTGGCCGGTTACGACATAAGCCGCGTGCTCGCCGGCTCTCTGGGCACGCTGGGCGTGATCACCCACCTGTCGCTCAAGGTGCTGCCGGTCGCGCCGGCCGAGGCCACGCTGGTGTTTCCGCTCGGCCAACACGACGCGCTGGAGCAGCTGCACCGCTGGGGCGGGCAGCCGTTGCCCTTGAACGCTTCGTGCTGGGTGAAGGACGACACCGCCCCCGATGCGCCCGAACTGCTGTTCGTGCGGCTGCGTGGTGCGGTGGCGGCGGTCGAGTCGGCCTGCGAGCGGATGACCCGCGAAGCCGGGGGCCAGCGCATGGACAACGCCCAGGCCGGGCCGGACTGGGCGGCCTGCCGCGACCAGACCCTGCCATTCTTCACGGCGCCCTCGCCCGAGCTGTGCCTGTGGCGGCTGTCGCTGCCGCAGACCGCGCCGGTGCTGGACCTGCCGTTTGCCGCACTGATCGAGTGGCAGGGCGCGCAGCGCTGGCTGTGGGCGCCGGCCTCGGCCGCCGACCAGATCCGCGCTGCGGCCGCTTCGGTGCAAGGCCACGCCACCCTGTTCCGGGCCGGGGCCGACGGTGCGCCCGGTGTGCGCCGCTTCAGCGCCGAAAGCCCGGCGCTGCAGGCCATCACGCAACGCCTGCGCGCCGCCTTCGACCCGAAGGGCCTGTTCAATCCTGGCCGGATGGGCTGAGTCATGCAAACCAACCTCGCCCCCGAACTCCAAGGCACGGCCGATGGCCTGGCCGCCGAGGCCATCCTGCGCAAGTGCGTGCACTGCGGTTTCTGCACCGCCACCTGCCCCACCTACCAGCTGCTGGGCGACGAGCTGGACGGCCCGCGCGGCCGCATCTACCTGATGAAGCAGGTGTTCGAAGGCGCCGAGCCGACGCGTGCCACCCAGCTGCACCTGGACCGCTGCCTGACCTGCCGCAACTGTGAGAGCACCTGCCCCAGCGGCGTCGATTACGGCCACCTGGTCGACATCGGCCGCAAGGTGGTGGACGCCAAGGTGCCGCGCCCGGCCACCGAGAAGGCGGTGCGCTGGCTGCTCAAGGAAGGCCTGACTTCGCCGGCCTTCGGCCCCGCCATGAAACTGGGCCAACTGGTGCGCGGTCTGCTGCCCGAGACGCTGAAGAACAAGGTGCCCGCGAAGCAGGACGCTGGCCGCTGGCCCACCGCCACCCACGCGCGCCAGGTGCTGATGCTCGCGGGCTGCGTGCAGCCGGCCATGATGCCCAACATCAACAGCGCCACCGCGCGCGTGCTCGACGCTGCCGGCATCCAGACCGTGGTCGCGCCCGAGGCCGGCTGCTGCGGCGCGGTGAAGTTCCACCTGAACGACCAGGACGGCGGCACCGCGCAGATGCGCGCCAACATTGACGCCTGGTGGCCGCACGTCGAAGCGGGCGTGGAGGCGATCGTGATGAACGCGTCCGGCTGCGGTGTCACCGTCAAAGAATACGGCCACATCCTGCAGCACGACCCGGCGTACGCCGCCAAGGCCGCGCGCATCAGCGCACTGACGAAAGACCTTAGCGAGTTGCTGCCCGCGCTGGTGCCGGTTCTGCAACCCAAGCTGGCGCAGCAACCCGACGCGAACAAAGTGATCGGCTTCCACCCGCCCTGCACCCTGCAGCACGGGCAGAAGCTCAAGGGGGGTGTCGAGAACCACCTGGCGGCGCTCGGCTTCACGGTGCAGGTGGCTCGCAACGAATCGCACCTGTGCTGCGGCTCGGCGGGCACCTACTCGGTGCTCAACCCCGAACTGGCCTACCAACTGCGCGACCGCAAGCTCGGACACCTGAACGAGCTGCAACCGGCCGTGATCGCCAGCGCCAACATCGGCTGCATCACCCACCTGCAAAGTGGCACGGCCACGCCGGTGCGGCACTGGATCGAGCTGCTGGACGACGCGCTGGCCGCCTGAGTGGGGTGGCATCCGGCGTCGCGCGCAGGGCACAGTCAGCGGTACTGCCTCACGGCCGGCCGCTGGCTCGGTGGCCGGAGGGCACCTGTCACGCGGTGGTGACACACCCGGGGTTATGCTGGCGGGCCGAGGCCGTTCGCGTCCGGTCCGGACCTTTTGCCACCCGACGCCACAGGAGCACCAGCATGGGTTTCTTCAGCAACATTCTCGAAAAACTGGGCATGAAGGAAGCGGCCGCTGCCCCCGTCATCATCCCGCCGGCTGCCGCCGCTCCGGCCCCGGCTCCCGCTGCAGCACCGGCTGCCCCGGCCGCGCCCGCAGCCCCCGTGGTCAATCCCATTGCCATGGTCGACGTGATGGCCCTGCTGACCGACAAGGCGGCCAAGCACCCCGAAAAGCTCAACTGGAAGACCTCCATCGTCGACCTGCTCAAGCTGCTGGGCCTGGACAGCAGCCTGGCTGCGCGCAAGGAACTGGCCAAGGAGCTGTACTGCCCCGACGAACTGATGGGCGATTCGGCCAAGATGAACATGTGGCTGCACAAGCAGGTGCTCGGCCACATCGCTGCCAACGGCGGCAACATTCCCGCCGAGCTGCTGTAAGCCGGTGCCGGACCGCTGACAGCCGCTGCCAAAACGCTGTCAGCAGGGTGGGCGCAGACTGCAAAGCCTGTTCAACACCCTTCCGGAGATTCCATGGCACACGCCCGCAACTGGTTTGAAATTCCCGTCGCCGACATGGCCCGTGCGATGCGCTTTTACGCTGCGCTCATGGGGCGGCACGCTGGCCGATCTGCTGCGTCCCGAAGGCCTGCACTGAGCGCGCCGGCTCAGGCCAGCGCGGCCTCTATGTCCTTGGCCAGCTTCTCGGGCGCGTCCTGGGGGGCGTAGCGTCGGATCACGCGGCCGTCCTTGCCGACCAGGAACTTGGTGAAGTTCCATTTGATGGCCTTGCTGCCCAGCAGCCCGGGCGCTTCGGCCGTCAGCCAGCGGTACAGCGGGTGGGCGTCGGCGCCGTTGACGTCGATTTTGCTCATCATCGGAAAGCTCACCCCGTAATTGCGCTGGCAGAAGGCGCCGATTTCGGCGTTGCTGCCCGGGTCCTGGTGGCCGAACTGGTTGCACGGAAAACCCAGCACCACCAGACCGCGCTCGCCGTAGATCTGGTGCAGTGTTTCCAGGCCAGCGAACTGGGGCGTGAAGCCGCAGGCGCTGGCGGTGTTGACGATCAGCAGCACCTGACCCCGGTAGCGGTCCAGCGGGACGGACTGCCCCTCGATGGAAAGGGCCTCGAAGGCGTAGAGGTCGGTGGCCATGGGCATTCCTGTCCGGAAAAATGAAACGGCGGGGACAAGCACTATGGCAGAGCGGGAACGCCCGTGTGTGAAATCGGACATGCCCGGCCGGCCGCGCCCACCGGGCGTGTGCAGGCCGGGCAATCCGGGCATACTGCGAAAAGTTAATTCCAACGTACACATTCCCGGGCAGGAACATGGGCAGCGCTTATTCGGTCGCCTTGGTCGGTTTCTCTGAAGCCGAATCGGCCACCTTCGATTCGTTTTTTCGCATGGCGGCGCGGCGCCCGCCGGCCTACCGGGTCCAGGACGAGGTGTTGGACGCCCAGATCCTGGTCGTCAACGCCGACAACGCCCAAGCCCTGCACCTGGTGCGTTACGCCGAACTGCCGGGCAAGGTCCTGCTGGTGGGCCATCACGACGGCGGCACGGGCTGGCCGCTGCAGCGCAAGCCGGTGCGGCTGGTGTCGGTGCTCGCGGCGCTGGACGCCCTGACCGGTGTGCGCCGCGGGGCGGCCGCCCCGCGGGAACAGGCGCCGGTGGCCGCCCAAGGCTTTGCGGCCACCGAGCCGTTCCACGCTTCCCTGTTGCAGGGGCTGGATGTCAGCATGCAGCGTGGCGGTCAGGTCACGGCGGCCACGGCCCCCATGGTGCCCGCGGTCAGAACGTCGCGGCGCCGCTCGGCCGACAGTGAATTTCCACCCACGCGGCCGTTGCGGCGCGCGGCTGCCGAGGAGCGCGTGACCACACCGCCCGCGGCCCCCTCGGTGCCCCCACCGGCACCCGCACCCGTGGCCGCACCGGCACCCCGGTCTGCCGCCCCGCGCGGCGAGCGCCCGGGGGTGGTGCGGCTCACCGACTTCGGGGGGCTGGAAGACCTGCCCGCACCCCTGTCGGTGCGGCCAAAGGCGCGGTCCACGCGCTCGCGCGCGCCGGCGGTGCCCGAGGTGCAGCGCGGGGACGCGCTGCTGGTGGCCGAAAGCCTGGTCGAAGGCCGCATCCTCTTCAAGCGTTTTGCCCGCTACGGCCTGTCGGTCGACTGGTCGCGCGAAGGGTCGCAGGCGCTGGCCATGCTCAAGGCCCACCCGTACCGGCTGGTGATCGTCGACCGCATGTCGCGCGACCCCGACGGCTTCCAGGTCTGCCGGCAGGCCAAGCAGGTGCGCCTGCCCAACGGCCAGGCGCCGGTGGTGGTGATGTTCGCGCCCAGTGCCGGCAGCATGGAGCGCATCAAGGCCGGGCTGGCCGGCGCCGACGCCTATTACTCGCGCTCGGTCACCGAAGCCGAGCTGTACCGCACCCTGGCCGCGCACCGGCTGATCAACCTGCACGCGTTCGAACCGACCAACGTGAGCTTCTGAGCGCGCACGCGGCGCGCGGCGTTCAGCCGTGCAGGTCGTCCCGCCGGGCGATCTCCAGCAGGCGTTCGAGCTCGACGCCGTGGTGCCGCTGGTTGTGCTGGTGCCAGCGCATGATCAGCCCCATTACCCCGGCCACGATCAGGCCGAAGATGGTGATGGCGGCAAAGGCCGACAGCCCCAGCCCGGTCGACAGGCTGTAGAGCGCCCCCAGGCCCAGGATGCAGGTCTGTTCGTTGAAGTTCTGGACCGCGATCGAGCGGCCCGAGCCCATCAGGTTGTGCCCCCGGTGCTGCAGCAGCGCGTTCATGGGCACCACCAGGAAGCCGCCCAGCCCACCCAGCAGCACCAGGAACGGGGCGGCGACCCAGACGTTGTCGATGAAGTTCATGCCGATCACCAGCAGCCCCATCGCGATGCCCAGCGGCATCACCCGCGTGGCCTGGTCCAGCCGCATGCGCAGCGAGGCGACCACCGCGCCCACGGCCGTGCCCAGCGCCACGACGCCGACCAGGCTGGACGCCTGCGTGGTGCTGTAGCCCAGCGCGGCGCCGGCCCAGGCCAGCACGATGTAGCGCAGGTTGCCGGACACGCCCCAGAACAGGGTGGTGGTCGACAGCGAGATCTGGCCCAGGTGGTCGCGCCAGAGCCGGCTGTTGCAGCGCCAGAAGTCGGGCAGCAGGGCCAGCGGGTTGCGCGGCATGGGCCGCGGGGTCACGCCGGTCAGCGGGATGCGCAGGTTGAACATGGCCGCCAGGGCGTAGACACCCACCAGCACCGCGATGGCGGCCTCGGCCGGGTGGTCGATCCCGAGCGAAAGGCCTGGCAATTGGATCGCCATGAGTTGGGCCGAGAGGTAGGGGCCAACCAGCTGGCCGCCCAGCAGCACGCCCAGAATGATGGAGGCGATGGTCAGGCCCTCGATCCAGCCGTTGGCCTTGACCAGCTGAGAGGGTGGCAGCAACTCGGTGAGGATGCCGTACTTGGCCGGCGAATAGGCCGCTGCGCCCAGGCCGACCAGCGTGTACGCGGCCAGCGGGTGCACGCCGGTGAGCATCAGCAGGCAGCCGGCGACCTTGATCGCGTTGCTGATGAACATCACCTGCCCTTTGGGCCGGGCGTCGGCGAAGGCCCCCACGAAGGGGGCCAGGGCGACATAGAACAGGGCGAACAGCGGCACCAGTGCCGCGCTTTGCCATTCGGGTGCGTGGCGGCTGCGCAGCAACTCGATGGCGGCCACGAACAGCGCGTTGTCAGCCAGGGAGCTGAAGAACTGCGCCGTCATGATGGTGTAGAAGCCGCGCTTCATGGGGATGATTCTGTGGACCGGGTGGTCTGGGCACCGTTTGGGCCCGGGTCAGCAGCGGTTTTTTGTGCGAAAGTCGGCGCTATCTCCAAGGATGCGGGGTTATAGCATGGCACCCTGAAGGGCCCATGAAGCGCCACCGCCGCCCGTTCTCCCGCCGTTTTCTGTTGTTGCCATGCCCCGCCCGATCCTCGCCACCGTCCACCCCGAAGGGCTTCGCCACAACCTCGCACAGGCCCGGGTGCGGGCACCCGATGCCCGGGTCTGGGCGGTGGTCAAGGCCAATGCCTACGGGCACGGCATCGAGCGCGCCTTCGAGGCCCTGCGCGGTGCCGACGGTTTTGCGCTGCTGGACCTGGCCGAAGCCGAACGGCTGCGGGCCCTCGACTGGCGCGGTCCGATCCTGCTGCTCGAAGGCGTGTTCGAGCCGCGCGACCTGGAGCTGTGTTCGCGCCTGGGGTTGTGGCACGCGGTGCACTGCGACGAGCAGATCGACTGGCTGGCCGCGCACAAGACCCAGCAGCCGCACCGGGTGTTCCTCAAGCTCAACAGCGGCATGAACCGGCTCGGCTTCACGCCCGGCGCATTCCGCGCGGCCTGGGCCCGCCTGAGCGCCTTGCCCCAGGTCGACGAAATCGCCTTCATGACCCACTTCAGCGATGCCGACGGCCCCCGCGGCATCGACCACCAGGTGGCGGCTTTCGAGGCCGTCACCGCCGACCTGGCTGGTGAGCGCACGCTGTGCAACACGGCCGCGATGCTGCGCCACGCCAGCCGGCCGCTGCGCGGCGTGGGCGTGAGCACGCTCGCGGCCGACTGGGTGCGCGAAGGCATCGCGCTTTACGGCAGCGCGCCCGACTACCCGGAAAACAGCGCTGCGCACTGGGATCTGCAGCCGACCATGACGCTGAGCACCCGCGTCATCGGCACCCAGCGGCTGCAGGCCGGGGATACCGTGGGCTACGGCTCCACCTTCACGGCAGACGGACCGCTGCACATCGGCGTGGTGGCCTGCGGTTATGCCGACGGTTACCCGCGCCACGCGGGCACCGGCACGCCGGTGCTGGTGAACGGGGTGCGCACCCGGCTGGTCGGCCGGGTCAGCATGGACATGATCACCGTCGACCTGTCGCCGCTGGACGCCGCAGGGGTGCCCGCCGGCCTCGGCAGCGAGGTGGTGATGTGGGGCGTCTCGCCCAGCACCGGTGCCGTGCTGCCGGTGGACGAGGTGGCCCGTGCTGCCGGCACCATCAGCTACGAGCTGTTGTGCGCCGTGGCGCCGCGCGTGCCCTTCGCGCCGGTCTGACCGGTCGGGCACGGTCCGGTCGGCGTTCGGGCAACGGGGCAATCGCCTGTAGGGGGTGGGGGTATTGTACCCCTGGGGGTATATGAATATACTCGGCCCGTACAGGAGAACCCCATGCGTGCCGCCGATCTGTTTGCTGTTTTTGCCTTGCCCCTGGAACGGGCATCCACCCGCCGGAGCCGGCCTGGGCGCGTGCGAGCGGCCTGGCGTCTGATCGTGGCGGCGGCCTTGCTGCCGCTGGCGGCGCTGGCGCAGACCGGCCCCCGCGTGCCGGTGGTCACGCTCGGTGCGCAGGCGGTGGCGCCCACGGCGGTGTTCGACGGCACCCTGCAGGCG
>NZ_BSPB01000080.1:0-10852 GCF_030160815.1 Hydrogenophaga electricum
AGCTGCTGACCACGCTCAATGCCATGGTCCGAACTGGCAAACCTTGGGACAAATCGCTTCACAGCGCTTGACTTCCAAGACGGTTACTCAGTCGAACACGATTTCGGCGCGCCGCTCGTGCGCCTGGGCCATCCAGCTGGCCAGCGCGGCGTCCGACGGGAAGAACAGCGCCCGGTCATCCAGCGCCATTTCGCATTGCGCACCGGGGCGCTGCAGCGCCAGCCGGACCGGCAATCCACGCACCAGATCGCCCTGTTCGGTGTCTTCGCGGCGCGGCGGGAAATCCCGCACCAGTTGCGCCACCGCCGGGGCGTGGCCGTTGACCGCCACGCGAAGGTACTTGCCGAAACGGCAGCGCGCCGACGGCAGGTCCCAGATGTGCTGGATTTTCAGGCGCAGCCCGCCCGAAAAGCGGTCGGGCTGGGCCAGTGCCTGCACGATGATCAGCTCGTCTTCCTTGAGCAGGTTGCGGTGCAGGTTGATCAGGTTCTCGTCGGCACTGACCTCGAACACCGCCGAGCGGTCATCGAGCTTGAAAAACGCCAGCTTGCCCCGCTGGCCGTTGATGACCCGGAAATCCGACACGATGCCGGCCAGCAGCACCGGGTCGCGGCTTTCCTTCACGTCGGCCAGCGCCGTGCGCACGAAGCGGCGCACTTCGGCCTGCACTTCGTCGAACAGGTGGCCCGAAAAGTAAAAGCCGATGGCGGTCTTTTCGTGCGACAGGCACTCCTTGACGCCCCAGGGCACGGTGGTCACGAGGTCGGGCTCCTGGGTGCTGGAGCCGTGCCCGTCGTCGCCCAGCATGTCGAACAGGCCACCCTGGTTGGCGTTGGCCTGGGTGGCGGCGGCGTATTCGAAAGCGACGTCGATCGATGCCAGCAGTTCGGCCCGGTTCAGGTGCAGGGCGTCAAACGCGCCGGCCTTGACCAGGGCTTCCACCGTGCGCTTGTTCAGACGCGAGCGGTCCACCCGCAGGCAGAAATTGAACAGGCTGGTGAAGGGGCCGGTTTCCTGCCCGTTGGGGCCTTCGCCCCGACCTTCGCGGGCCGCCACAATGGCTTCGATGGCCTGCTGGCCCGTGCCCTTGATCGCGCCCAGCCCATAACGCACCACCTTGTCGGTCACCGGCTCGAAGCGGTAAACCCCGCGGTTGACGTCGGGCGGCTCGAAGCTGATGCCCATCTTCAGCGCGTCTTCCCACAACACCTTGAGCTTGTCGGTGTCGTCCATTTCCACCGTCATGTTCGCGCAGAAGAACTCGGCGGTGTAGTGGACCTTGAGCCAGGCCGTGTGATAGGCCAGCAGCGAGTAGGCGGCCGCGTGCGACTTGTTGAAGCCGTAGCCCGCGAACTTTTCCATCAGATCGAAGACCTCGTCGGCCTTCTCCTGGGTGATGCCGTGGGTGGCCAGGGCACCGGCGCGGAACTTCTCGCGGTGCTCGGCCATTTCTTCGGCCTTCTTCTTGCCCATGGCGCGGCGCAGCAAGTCGGCGCCGCCCAGCGAGTAGCCGCCCAGGATCTGCGCGGTCTGCATCACCTGTTCCTGGTAGACCATGATGCCGTAGGTCTCGCTCAGCATCTCGGCCACGGCCGGGTGCGGATAGTCCACCGTCTCGCGCCCGTGCTTGCGCGCCACGAAGCTGGGGATCAGGTCCATCGGGCCCGGCCGGTACAGCGCGTTCAGCGCGATCAGGTCTTCCAGCCGGCTGGGCTTGGCGTCGCGCAGCATGCCCTGCATGCCGCGGCTTTCAAACTGGAACACGGCTTCGGTCTGGCCCTTGGAGAACAGCGCGTAGACCGCCTTGTCGTCCAGCGGGATGTCCTCGAAGCGGAAGTGCTCCTGGCCCTTGTGGCGCTTCATGATGAACTCGCGCGCGATCTCCAGGATGGTCAGCGTGGCCAGCCCCAGAAAGTCGAACTTCACCAGGCCGATGGCTTCGACGTCGTCCTTGTCGTACTGGCTCACCGCCGATTCGCTGCCCGGCTGCATGTAGAGCGGACAGAAATCGGTCAGCTTGCCCGGCGCGATCAGCACGCCCCCGGCGTGCATGCCGATGTTGCGCGTCATGCCTTCGAGCTTCTGCGCCAGCTCGATCAGGGTCCGGACTTCCTCCTCCTTCTCGATGCGCTCTGCCAGGATGGGCTCCATCTCGATGGCGTAGTTGTTCTTGTCGCCTTCTTTCTTGGGCACCGGCGGGTACTGCAGCGTCACGCTCATGCCCGGCTTGTTGGGCACCAGCTTGGAGATGCCGTCGCAGAAGCCGTAGGACAGGTCCAGCACGCGACCCACGTCGCGAATGGCCGCGCGCGCGGCCATGGTGCCGAAGGTGGCGATCTGGCTCACCGCGTTCTTGCCGTAGCGGTCCTTCACGTAATCGATCACCCGGTCGCGGTTGGCCTGGCAGAAGTCGATGTCGAAGTCGGGCATGGACACCCGCTCCGGGTTCAGGAAGCGTTCGAACAGCAGGTTGTACTGCAGCGGGTCCAGGTCGGTGATGAGCAGGGCATAGGCCACCAGCGAACCGGCACCCGAGCCCCGGCCCGGCCCCACCGGACAGCCGTTTTCCTTGGCCCACTGGATGAAGTCCGACACGATGAGGAAGTAGCCCGGGAACCCCATCTTCAGGATGGTGTTGAGCTCGAATTCCAGCCGCTCCACGTAGCGCGGGCGCTCTTTCTCACGCACCGCCTCGTCGGGGAACAGGTGCTTCAGGCGCCCTTCCAGCCCTTCGAAGGAGACGTGGCGGAAATAGTCCTCGGTGGACAGCACCTGCCCGTTGACCGGCGGGATCGGGAAGTTCGGCAACTGCGGCTTGCCCAGCACCAGGGTCAGGTTGCAGCGTTTGGCGATCTCGGCCGTGTTGGCCACGGCCGATGGCAGGTCGGCAAACAGCGCGGCCATCTCGGCCGCCGACTTGAAATACTGCTCGCGCGTGAACCGGCGGATGCGCCGGCTGTTGCCCAGGATTTCCCCTTCGGCAATGCACACCCGCGCCTCGTGCGCCTCGTAATCGTCGGGCTCCAGGAACTGCACCGGGTGCGTGGCCACGACGGGCAGGCGCAAGCGAGCCGCCAGTTCCACGGCGGCGGCCACATGGCGCTCGTCGTCGGCGCGACCGGCGCGCTGCAACTCGATGTAAAACCGGTGAGGAAACAGGCCCGCCAGTTGCAGCGCCACATCGGCGGCGCGCGCGGCGTCACCGGCCATCAGCGCCTGCCCGACCGGCCCGGCCTGGGCGCCCGCGATCAGGATCAGCCCGGCGCCCAGCTCTTCAAGCCATTCCCGCTTGAGCAGCGGCACATCGCGCACCACGTTGCTGGTCCAGGCGCGCGCAATCAGCTCGCTCAGGTTCAGGTAGCCCTGCTTGTCCTGCACCAGCAGCAGCACCCGCGGCGGTGGCAGTTGCGGGCCGGCCGACGGCAGCCCGGGCGGGCCGCCGGCTTCGATGCCGAACCCCTGCAGTGCCACTTCGGCGCCCAGCACCGGTTTGACGCCCGCGCCCCGGGCGGTTTTGTAGAACTTGACCCCGCCAAACAGGTTGTGCAGATCGGTCATGCCCAGGGCGGGCTGGCCGTCGGCCGCAGCGGCGGCCACCACCTCGTCGATGCGTGTGGTGCCATCGACCACGGAAAACTCGGTATGCAGACGCAGGTGAACAAACATGCCGCGATGATGCCACCGCACCGTACCGGATGGCGGAATGCCGCAGGTATTATCCGGACAGATCGCCACCTCCCAAGCCACCGATGACCGCCTCCTCCCCGACCGACCCGGCTCCTGCGCACGCGCCCCAGCCTTCTGCCAGCCTGCCCTGCGACGTGCTGGTGATCGGAGGCGGCCCGGCCGGTTCGACCGTGGCGGCCCTGCTGGCCGAAAAAGGCCACCACGTGGTGGTGCTCGACAAGGACCGGCACCCGCGCTTCCACATCGGCGAATCGTTGCTGCCGGCCAACCTGCCGCTGTTCGAGCGCATGGGCATCGCCGACGAGATCCGGGCCATCGGCATGCACAAGCCGGGTGCGGAGTTCGTCTCGCCCCACCACGAACACACCCAGACCTTTCTGTTCGCCGAAGCCTGGGACAAGTCCATGCCCGCCGCCTACCAGGTCAAGCGCGCCGAATTCGACCAGGTGCTGCTGCGCAACGCGGTGCGTCGCGGCGCCGAGGTGCACGAGGGCACGCGGGCCACGGCGGTCGAATTCGACGCCCGGCACCAGGCCCGGGTGACCGCGCGGCGCGACGACGGCAGCGAGGTGGTCTGGCAGGCACGCTTCCTGATCGACGCCTCCGGGCGCGACACCTTCATGGCCAGCCGGCTGCGCATCAAGCACCGCAACCCGCGCCACAACAGCGCCGCCGTCTACGCGCACTTCCGCCACGCCCGCCGCCACGAAGGCGCCAGCGAGGGCAACATCTCCATCTTCTGGTTCGAGCACGGGTGGTTCTGGTTCATCCCCATGACCGACGACACCACCAGCGTGGGCATGGTGACCTGGCCCTACCACATGAAGACCCGCCAGGGCCGCAGCCTCGACCAGTTCCTGATGGACAACATCGCCACCTGCCCCAAGCTGCAGCAGCGGCTGGCGCAGGCCGAGCGCATGACCGCGGTGGAAGCCACCGGCAACTTCTCCTACGTCGCCGAGCGCAACCACGGCCCCGGTTATCTGATGCTGGGCGATGCCTTCGCCTTCATCGACCCGGTGTTCTCCTCCGGCGTGTGGCTGGCCATGCACAGCGGCGTGATCGGCGCCGAAACGGTCGACACCTGCCTGCGCCAGCCGGCCCAGGCGGCGGCCGCGATGCGCCGCTTCGACCGCGCCATGCGCCACGGTCCGCGCGAGTTCTCGTGGTTCATCTACCGGGTCACCACCCCCATCATGCGGGACTTCTTCATGTACCCGAAGAACGTGCTGCGCATGAAGGAGGCGCTGTTGTCGGTGCTGGCCGGCGATGTCTTCGGCACCACCCCGATCTGGCGCTCCCTGTGGCTGTTCAAAGGGCTGTACTACAGCTCCAACCTGCTGCAGCCGCGCCGCGCCTTCGCGGCCTGGCGGCGTCGGCGCGCCAACATCCGCCCGGTCGACGACCCGGCCGTCTCCACCTGAGGCCTGAAGCCCCATGAAGCGTTCATCTTTTGCCTGTGTGCTGGTGGCCCTGGCGCTGGCCCGCACCGGTTTTGCCGCCGAGGACAAGCCCCTCTGGGAAGTCGGCCTGGGCGTGGGCGCGGTCAGTTTCCCGGCCTACCGGGGGTCCGACCAGTCCCAGCAGTACGTGCTGCCGACCCCGTATTTCATCTACCACGGCCGTTTTCTCAAGGCCGACCGCCACGGCGTGCGCGGGCAATTGTTCGCCTCGGACCGGGTCGACCTGACCGTCTCGGGCGCGCTCTCGCCGCCGGCCCCGAGCCGCCGCATCGACGCCCGCGCCGGCATGCCCGACCTGGAAGCCAACTTCGAGATCGGCCCCGAACTGGACCTCACGCTCTGGACCGCCGAGAACCAGCGCCGGCAGCTCAAGCTCCAGTTGCCGCTGCGCGTGGCCCACACCCTGGACCGCGACGTGCGCAACATCGGCTGGGTGTTCCACCCCAAGCTCAATCTCGACCTGCAGGACCTGCCCGGCCTGCCGGGCTGGAACGTCGGCCTTCAGGCCGGCCCGCTGTTCGGCGACCGCCGCCAGCACCAGTACTTCTATGGCGTCGATGCCGCCTACGCCACCCCCGACCGGCCGGCCTACCGCGCCGGTGCCGGGTTTGCCGGCATGCAGTACCTGGCGGCCATCTCGCGGCGCTACGACCGCTACTGGATCGGCGCATTCCTGCGCTACGACAACCTGTCCGGCGCCACCTTCGCCGACAGCCCACTGGTGCGCACCCGCCATTACGTGGCGGGCGGGGTGGCCATCTCCTGGATCCTCGGCCAGTCGTCCACCCGCGTCGTGGCCGATGACTGAGCGCGCCCGGCAGCGCGGGCCGCTGTGGCCGCTCTACGAACGGCTGGCCATGCTGGTCGGCCTGGGCAGCCTGGCGCTGCTGTGCCTGACCTGGCTGCCCTTCGCCGCGGTGCTGCACCCGCTGCTGCCGCGCCGGGCCGGCCAGTGGCTGGGCCGCCGCGTCATCGCGTGCGCCTTCCGCTTCTACCTGGGCCTGCTGTCGCTGCTGTGCGCCTGCCGCTTCGAACTCGATGCGCTGGACCGGCTGCGCGACGAAAAGTCGCTGATCATCGTGGCCAACCACCCCTCGCTGCTCGACGCGGTGCTGCTCGCGTCGCGCCTGCCCAACGCGGTGTGCGTGATGAAGGCCAGCCTGCTCGACAACCTGCTCTTCGGGGCTGCGGCCCGGCTGGCGCGCTATGTCGGCAACGGCAGCGCCCACCACATCGTCAAACGCAGTTGCCGCAGCCTGGCCGAAGGCGCGCAACTGGTGCTGTTTCCCGAAAGCTCGCGCACGAAGCACTTTCCGCTCGACCCCCTCGACCCGACGGCGGCGCTGATCGCCCGCCGCTCCGGTGTGCCGCTGCAGACCGTGCTGCTGGAGTTCTCCACGCCCTACCTGGGCAAGGACTGGCCGCTCTGGCGCCCCCCGGTGCTGCCCCTGCGCTGCACGGCGCGGCTGGGCCAGCGCTTTCAGGTCACGACCGAACACCATGCCTTCACCGCCGGGCTGGAGCAGTACTTCCGCGCCGAGCTGGCCACCCCCCGCCATGACTGAGCATCCGCCGCCGCAAGCCACCCCCTCCACCAGCCACCTGGTGCTGATCCCCTGCTACAACCCGGGCCGCACTGTCGTGGACACCGTGCGACAGGCCCGCCAGCAGTGGAACCCGGTCTGGGTGGTGGTGGACGGCAGCACCGACGGCAGCACCGCCCGGCTGCGGGAGCTGGCCGCCGACGACCCGGGGCTGCAGGTGCTGGAGCTGCCCGTCAACCAGGGCAAGGGCGCCGCCGTTCTGGAAGGCATCCGCCGCGCCCAGGCCCAGGGCTTCACCCATGCGCTGACGATGGACGCCGACGGCCAGCACCCGGCGGCCCTCATTCCCGCCTTCATGGCCGCCTCGCAGCGGGCGACCGGCGCCATGGTGCTGGGCAAGCCCGTGTTCGGCCCCGAAGCCCCCGCGCTGCGCGTCAACGGCCGCAAGGTGTCCAACGGCTGGGCCAACCTGGAAACCCTGTGGATGGGCGTGGGCGACTCGCTGTACGGGTTCCGCGTCTACCCCATCGCGCCGCTGCGGCGGATCATGGACGGCACCCGCTTCATGCGCCGCTTCGACTTCGACCCCGAGGCCGTGGTGCGGCTGTGCTGGGCCGGTGTGCGACCGATCAACATCGACGCCCCCGTGCGCTACCTCAGCGCCGAGGAAGGCGGTGTTTCCCACTTCAAATACCTGCGCGACAACGCGCTGCTGACGGGGATGCACACGCGCCTGTTCCTGGGCTTCGTGCTGCGCCTGCCCCTGCTGATCGCCCGGCGCCTGCGCCAGGCGGGCCAGAGAACCTGACATTCACCGAAGGGAGCCCGAACATGAACGATTCCCGGCGCTTGGGCGCCATGGTCGACACTGACCGCCTGCGCGGCTATTTCGAGGGCGAAGACGAACGCCGGCGCGTCACCCGCGCCCTGTTCGACGAAGGCGCCAGCGGCTACGACCACGCCGAAAGCCTCACCGCTCTGGGCAGCGGCGCCTGGTACCGGCGCCAGGTGCTGCAACGCGCCGGCTTGCGCGAAGGCATGACGCTGCTCGACGTCGCCGCCGGCACCGGTCTGGTGACGGTGGCCGGGCACGCGCTGACCGGCCCCAGCGGCCGGGTCATCGCGCTCGACCCCTCGCCCGGCATGCTGGCCGAGCTGAAGAAGAAACTGTCGGTCGAGACCCTGGAGGCCTACGCCGAGGCGATTCCGCTGCCCGACGCGGAGGTCGACTTCCTCTCCATGGGTTACGCGCTGCGGCACGTGGGCGATCTGGACCGCGCCTTCGCCGAATACCGGCGCGTGCTCAAGCCCGGCGGGCAGGTCTGCCTGATGGAAATCAGCCGCCCGGCCAGCCGCCTGCAGCGCGCCCTGCTGGGCTTTCACATCGGCGCCGTGGTACCTGCCCTGGCCCGCCTCAGCGGGCGCCACGCCGACATCAAGCGCCTCTGGCGCTACTACGGCGACACCATCGAAGCCGCCCTGGCCCCGCAACCGATCCTGGACGCGCTGCAGCGTGCCGGTTTCACCGACGTCAAGTGCTCGGTGACCCTGGGCATGTTCCGGGAATACACCGCCCGAAAACCATGAGCGCGAACGAGGTCTTCCTCGTCGCCATGCTGATCATCTTCAGCCTGCCGTGGCTGGTCTGGCGGCTGTGCCGCACCGACTACTTCGCTCCGCTGGTGGTGGTGCAGATCGTCATGGGCATCCTGCTCGGCCCCGGCGTGCTGGGCCGCTGGTTTCCGGACTACCACGCCTGGGTGTTTGCGCCGCCCGTGGTGCAGGCGCTCAACGGCCTGGCCCTGTGGGCGGTGATGCTGTTCGTCATGATCGCCGGCACCGAACTCGATCTGGGCCAGGCCTGGCGGCACCGCCGCGAAAGCGGTATCACGGCCGGACTGGCACTGGGTGTACCGCTGCTGCTGGGCTGCGCCGCCGCCGGCGTGCTGCTGCACCTGCCCGGCTGGGTCGGCGAGGCGGCGCAGGGCTGGCAGTTCGTGCTGGGCATCGGCATGGCCTGCGCGGTGACCGCGTTGCCGATCCTGATCCTGCTGATGGAAAAGCTGCAGTTGCTGCGCCAGCCGCTGGGCCAGCGCATCCTGCGCTACGCCAGCCTGGACGACATCGCCGTCTGGGGCCTGCTGGCCCTGATCCTCATGGACTGGAACCGGGTCGGCCGGCAGGCGCTGTTCCTGGCCGGCTTTGCCCTGGCCGCCTGGGGGTTTCGCCGCCTGATGGTGCGGCTGCCCGAGGCCGACCGCTGGCACGTGGCCCTGATCTGGCTGGCCCTGTGCGGCTTCACCGCCGACTGGGCCGGGCTGCACTACATGGTGGGCGCGTTTCTGGCCGGTGCGGTGCTGGAAGCGGCCTGGTTCGACCAGGCGCGGCTGGACCAGTTGCGCCACCACGTGCTGTTGGTGCTGATGCCGGTGTTCTTCCTGTCCACCGGCCTGCGCACCGGCTGGTCGGTCGGTGGCGGCGAGGTTTTTGCGGCGGCGGCACTGCTGCTCGGGGCCACGGTCGCCGGCAAACTGCTGGGCGTGCACCTGGCCGGCCGGGTGCTGGGCTGGCCGGCGTGCGAGGCGCCCATCATCGGCTGGCTGCTGCAGACCAAGGCGCTGATCATGATCATCTTTGCCAACATCCTGCTGGACCGCCAGATCATCACCAGCGCCAGCTTCACCGCCCTGCTGCTGATGGCCGTGGCCAGCACCATGCTCACCACGCCGATGGTGGCGCCGCGTCTGGCCAACCGGCGGGCCCCCTGAGCCCGGCCGGCGCCGTCAGAGCATGGCGCCGTTGATCGAGATCACCTGGCCCGAGATGTAAGCCGCCTGGTCCGAGGCCAGAAAAGCCACCAGGTCGGCCACCTCGCGGGGCTGGCCCACACGCTGCATGGGCACCAGCCGCTTGACCGTGTCGGCGTCGAACTGGCCGTCGATCATGCCGGTGGCGATCAGGCCCGGGGCCACCACGTTGACGGTGACCCCGCGGCTGGCCACCTCCTGCGCCAGCGACTTGCTGGCCGCGTGCAGCGCCCCTTTGGCCGCCGAATAGTTGACCTGCCCGCGGTTGCCGGCCAGCGCCGCCACCGACGACAGGCTGATGATGCGGCCCCAGCGGGTGCGCAGCATGGGCAGGGTCAGCGGCTGGGTCACGTTGAAAAAGCCGCCCAGCGAGACGTCGACCACCCGGTCCCACTGCGCCCCGCTCATGCCCGGAAACACGGCGTCGTCGTGGATGCCCGCGTTGTTCACCAGGATCTGGATCGGCCCTGCAGCCAGCAAGGCTTCCAGCCCGGCCGCGGTGGCGGCGCGGTCGGCCACATCGAAGGCGATGGCCTCGGCCCGGCCGCCCTGCGCCTGGATGCGCGCGACCAGCGCCTGGGCCCGCTCCAGCCCCCGGTGCGCGTGCACGATGACGTGGTGCCCGTCGGCCGCCAGGCGCTCGCAGATGGCCGCGCCGATGCCGCCGCTGCCGCCGGTGACCAGCGCGCGGCGGACAGGAGCGGGAGAGGTCGGGGCGGTGGCAGCGTTCATGGCAACAAAAGGAAATGCGGTCAGGTCAGACGGGCCGCGTCCAGCACCACCGAGGCGCGGCCTTCGAGCAGGCAGCGGCCCGCAGCCGACACGGTGAACTGGTAGAGGATGACGCTGTCGTCGCCCGAGAGGCGTTCGGCCTGCACCAGCAAGTCGTCGGCCACGTCGTCCAGGCGGTCCGCGTGCAGGCGCACTCCGCGCACGCTGGCCAGGTAGCCCACGCCCAGCGGCGCGCCATCGGCCGCCAGTAACACGCCGTGCACGGCCATGGCCTGGGCCGCGTATTCGATGCCCGCCGCCACGCCCAGGCGCCCCGCCTCGCGCAGCGGGTGGTCCGGGGCGGTGTGGCCGGTGGCGCGGCAGCGCACGCGCTGGGCGTCCCAGTCGAGCACCGCGTCCAGCAGGCACATGCGGCCCTGGTGCGGAATGTGGGCGGCGATCCAGTCGCGGTTCAGCACGGCGCGATCTCGACGTCCAGCGGCTCGCCCGGCAACTGTTCCATGACCAGGCTGGCCGCCTGGCCCTGCGCCAGCGCGGCCAGCGCCGGCAGCAGGCGCAAGGCGGGAAACGCCTGGCGCAGCGCTTCGAGCCCCGCCTGCGGCAGGCGCGCCACGGCGGC